>CAZJXN010000146.1:3497-13286 GCA_964549655.1 uncultured Saprospiraceae bacterium | reverse complement strand
ATCTAGTACTTGGTATCTGGAAATCTGAATTCCTGACAGCAAATAATTGTCTAAACGTTTAAAAAAAATTCTACTTTTGAGCCACTAAATTGAATTAAAAAAATGTCCTCAGAAAATACATACGTCGCCATCATGGCGGGTGGAGTTGGAAGTCGTTTCTGGCCCGCAAGCCGCACGGCGCATCCAAAACAATTTTTGGATATTTTGGGTGTCGGGAAGTCATTGTTGCAAATGACGTTTGACCGTTTTTTGAAACTTTGTCCGGCGGAACATATTTTCATTGTAACCAACGCCATTTATAAAGATTTAGTAAAGGAGCAGTTGCCACAACTAACTGATAATCAGATTCTACTGGAGCCTTCCCGCAACAATACTGCTCCTTGTATCGCTTACACTGCTTTTAAATTGCAACAATTGAATCCAGAAGCGAATCTGGTCATCGCGCCGTCCGATCATATCATTTTGCAAGAGCAGGAATTTGTTGCTACGCTACAAAATGCATTAAATTTTACTGCCAATCAAGATGCGCTTGTCACGCTGGGCATTCAACCTACCCGACCAGATACTGGCTATGGCTATATTAATTTTGAGCGGCAAACGGTGCGCGAAGGCGTACACAAAGTCGTGCAATTCACAGAAAAACCACCTTTAGAAAAAGCGAAGGAATTTGTTGCGAGCGGCGATTATCTTTGGAATGCCGGGATTTTTGTGTGGCGCGTGTCCAGCGTTTTGAGTGCTTTAGAAAAAAATGCGCCAGAGATTCACTCAATATTAGGTTCAAGCATGAATTGTTATAATACGGAGCGAGAGCAACCCTTTATAAATGAACATTATCCGACTACGCCCAACATTTCCATAGATTTTGCCGTGATGGAAAAAGCGGACAATGTGTATACGATTCCATCTAATTTTGGTTGGTCTGACTTGGGCACTTGGGGTTCTTTGTATGCAGAATCGGACATGGATGCGAATGGGAATGTGGTGAATGCCGGTGAAAATATGTTGTATAATGTCAAAAATTGTCTGATTCGGGCACCGCACGGCAAGCTAATTGTGATAAAAGGATTGGAAAATTTTATAATCGTAGACGAGCCTGACGTGCTGCTTATCCATCCATTGCTGCAAGAACAGGAGTTAAAACAGATAACCGAACAATTAAAAACAAATAATAAAGAAAAATATTTGTAATTAATTTTGAATCTTTTGACAAAGAATTCTAAATTGCGTAATCTTTCAGAACTCTTCACAAACCACACAGACTTGCACTTGCCTTAACTTGGGTTGCTTCTTGTATTTAGAAGTCGCATAATCCTACTTTTAATATGTTATTTAAATATATCGCAAGTACGTCCATCGTAACGGCTATATGTGATATTGCTACGTACTTTATTTTAAGCAAAACAACTTGCTATTATATATACTATGGATAACAACACACCACTATTACAATTAAACATTACACTCAACCCAACAAATTTACAACACATTAGTATCTAAAGGCGCTTTATAGAATTAAATAAGTGTAAGCAGTGAGAAAAACAATTCGAACCATTGCGATCACCGGAAATTATGCGCGTTGGGTGTACCAGTTTCGTATTGGCTTGTTGAGAAAACTACAACAGGCAGGCATTAAAGTAGTCGTCATCGCCGCTCCGGACCGATTCGAACACAAGTTTTTGCGGGAGAAATTCACCTTTGAACCGGTGGATATCAACTTTTATGGGAATAATCCACTGGATGACCTACAACTCGCGCAACAACTTTACCGTATTTATCGCCGTCACCGCGTGGACGCTGCGATTCATTTCACCATCAAACCTAACATTTTCGGCGGTTTAGCTGCCAAAATGCTGGCCATTCCTTCGTATGCCGTCGTGACGGGTATGGGGCATATCAGCAATCGAGACAATGGATTGGTCTCTTGGATGGGATTGAAGTTGTATCGGATGGCACTGCCTTTGCACGAAAAAGTGCTGGTGCTGAATCAGCGCGATGCCAACGAATTGATAGAGATGAAAATGGTCAGCAAAAAAAAGTTGCTGCTATTGCCTGGAGAAGGGATAGATACTAATTTTTTTCGCCCATTATCGGATAAGAAAATGCCGGAATGCCCCGCTTTTCTATTTTCGGGTCGCTTGATGGAAGACAAAGGTATTTTTGAATTTGTACAAGCAGCACGCGTCTTGCGGCAACGCTATCCGCAGGTGAAGTTCAGAATTTTAGGGATGTTGGATCCCAAAGGCGTGCATTCTATACCGGTGACCACGATCAAACAATGGGTGAATGAAGGCGTGATTGAATACCTCGGAGAAACCCTTGATGTGCGTCCTTTTTTGGCGAAAGCCGATTGTGTCGTGCTGCCGTCTTACTATCGAGAAGGATTATCTCGGCTGCTGATGGAAGCCGCCAGCATGGAAACACCTATCATAACCACCAACCAGCCCGGCTGCCAAGAAGTGGTAGACAATGGACGTACTGGCTTGTTGTGTGAACTGCGAAATGTGCCCGATCTGATTGATAAAATGGAGCAATTTATCAAGATGGATAAAGTAGATCGACTCATCATGGGTAAAAATGCTCGGCTGAAAATGCAACGCCAATTCGACGAAAAGTTGGTGATTCAAACGTATTTCAATCTGTTGCAAGAGAAATTTGTACTGCCGAGAGTACCGCAAATCTATCAGCCAGAAATGCACTACGCAGAATCAATCGGGAAGGAAGAAGATACGTTTTGAGCTAAGAAATTATTTGACGAAAGATAGTTACAATCCGTTCTGCGCTTTTACCATCGCCAAACGGATTCGATAGCATATTTTGACTTGTTTTTTGATTTAATACATCGAAAACGGTGCGCGTAATCACTTGACTATCAATGCTTAATTGATGAATGATACCTATTTGTTGCGCCTCCGGGCGTTCCGTTTTGTCGCGCAAAACGATGACCGGTTTCCCCAGTGTAGGTGCTTCTTCCTGAATGCCGCCGCTATCTGTCAAAATCAAATCGCACGTTTGCATTGCCCACACAAAAGCTTCATAAGGTAGCGGTGCTGTCAATATTAAATTTGAACACTTTGCTGCGACTTCACTTGCCCACTGGCGCACGACTGGATTAAGATGAACTGGGAAAAGGACAAAACAATCGTTTTGTTGTAAAATTTGTTCTATCGCCTGCGCTATTTCCACCAAATGCTGCTCCAGATTCTCCCGCCGATGCAAAGTAAAAAGAATCATTTTTGTATACTGCTCCTGCCAAGGTGCTATTTCTCTTTTTAAATTCGTAATGGATTCAATTTCTTCTTGTTGTATTTTTTGTAATGTGAATTGGAGCGCATCAATTACGGTGTTACCTACCACCTGAATTGGAGCAATATTAATGCCTTCGATCAACAAATTTTCCGCTGCCAATGCAGTAGGAGTGAGGTGCAAATCAGCGAGGTGCGTAATTATTTTTCGATTCATTTCTTCTGGAAAAGGACTCCATTTGTTGTGCGTGCGCAGGCCAGCTTCCAAATGTGCAATTTTAATTTTATGATAAAAAGCCGACAGACTGCCCGCCAATGCAGAAGTTGTGTCTCCTTGTACCAAAATCCAATCCGGTAAAAAATCTTCAAACACGGCTGGCAACGCTTGTAATAAATAAGCCGTAAGACTGGATAAACTTTGGCTGGCACTTAATGCGTTTAACCGATAGTCGGGTTGAATTTGAAAGAAATCAAGAATCGGTTGTTTCAATTCAATATGTTGTTCGGTGTCACATACTTTGATTTCAAAAAAAGCAGTTTCGAGGCGCAGCGCGTTGATGACGGGAGCCAGCTTAATGACCTCAGGACGAGTGCCGAGTAGAATTAGAATTTTTTTCATAGCTGTCAAATATCGGTCGAAGAAAGTCGGATTTACTTTTTTAGCTTTGCAAAATGCATATTTAAAAAATGTAAGAAACGGCAGTACGTTTTTGAGTCAGGACTTCACACACTGTTTCTTTTTCTGGTGTCTTTCTTCTAATAAAATGCAATATTAGCACAGATATTATTTTAAAATTTATCTGTTTTGTAAACTTTATTAGCAAATCGGCACAACTTGTCCCGCAAGACGGGATTAGCATAACTTGTCCCGCAAAGCGGGATCAGCACATTAAAATTATGAATCTTTCCCTCAAAATAGCTCGGCGGTACTTATTTGCCAAAAAAACGACGAATGCCATCAACATTATCACGAGCATTTCGGTGTTTGGCATTGCGGTAGGTACGGCGGCGCTGGTGCTGGTCTTGTCGGTTTTCAATGGCTTTGAGGATTTGATTGTGAGTATGTACGGCAATTTCAATCCCGATGTAAAAATTCTACCCGCCAAAGGCAAAACGTTTGATATAGATTCTATGATGCTCAATAAATTGTATCGCATTCAAGGTGTAGAACTCATCTCGCAAACCTTGGAGGAAACCGCTTTTTTTGAATACAAAGGCAGTCAGGATGTTGGGATTGTAAAAGGCATTGATGTTTTTTATCAGGACGTGACGCATATTGATTCGACAGTGCGCGAAGGGAGTTTTAAATTGCAAGAGCGTTTAGAACCTGCTGGAGAATTCAGAATATTGGATGGCACAGAAACGAATAATTCCAGCGAAATTCCAGTGCGCGAATGGGCGGTACTCGGCTTGGGTATGCGAAATAAATTGCAGGTAAATGTTGGAGACTTATTCACATCCATGACGGTTTATATGCCAAAGTCGAAGGAAGTCGGAATGTTTGAGCAGCAATTTCGACGCTTATCGGTACAGCCGGCAGGCACGTTTGTCATTCAACAAGAATTCAATAACCAATATGTGCTGACTTCGCTGGATTTTGCGCGAGAACTCTTGGGTGTGACCAATGCAGTGAGTGCTTTAGAAATAAAATTGAGCGATAATGCGACTCAGAGCCAAGTAATGAATGCGATTCGGCAAGTAATGGGACCAGATTTTGTGGTCAAAAACCGCTTTGAACAAGAAGAATCCTTTTTAAAACTGATGCAGGTAGAAAAGTGGTTGAGTTTTGCCATTGCAAGCCTGATGTTGTTATTAGTCACATTCAATATGGTTGGCGCACTTTGGATGGTCGTATTAGAAAAACAAAAAGACATTTCAATTCTAAAATCTATGGGCGCGACGGATACAATGGTTCGCAATATTTTTTTGAATGAAGGGCTGCTGTTGTGTCTTTTTGGCGTAGGCATTGGGTTCGCACTAGCGTTAGTGATTTATGGTGCTCAAAAATCCTTTGGTTTAGTCGGGATGCCCGGCAATTTTATGATAGAAGCCTACCCGATCAGTATGCGATGGATAGATTTTATGGTGGTTGCTATCACGGTCATTGCTATTGGATTGCTGGCGTCCATTCCACCGGCGTTACGGGCGAAAAGAGTGCCGACAATTATAAGGGAGGAGTGAAAAAGTTTGGAGGTTTTTTATTTATCGTATGACGGTTTCTTGTTTGACGTTTCTAAAATCTAACGTCTAAAATCTATTGTCTGGCATCTGGCATCTACTAATCTGGCATCCAAAAATACACCTTCACAATAAAGTAATATTGGGTTAACATTCGATTAATTACCTTTGCGTAATATCGGCGCAGTTTTTGACAACAAGCACATGAAACCATCTTTTCAACTTCTTCTTTGCTGCATTTTTGCAATGAGCCTCTGGTCTTGCGGCGGACCGAGTGACGTCACCAATATGCTCATAAAAGGCTCAGATACAGAGGTAAACCTCGCACTCTCGCTTGCGGAAACCTATATGGCGAACGACCCGAAAATCTCCATTGCCGTGACGGGCGGGGGCTCTGGGGCAGGTATTGCCGCTTTGATAAATGGTAAAACCGAGATAGCCAATTCTTCCCGCGAGATGAAAGACGAGGAAATCACGTTGGCAAAAGAGCGCGGCGTGAACCCTTTGGCGATTATTTTTGCAGTAGATGCTTTAGCGATTGCAGTGAATGGAAATTCTAAAATCGAGGAACTAACGACGGCGCAACTCGGCGCGATTTATAGAGGCGATGTGAAAAACTGGAAAGAAGTGGGCGGTGCGGATATGAATATTTCGTTATATGGTCGGCAAAGTAGTTCGGGTACGTATGTCTATTTTCGGGATAATATTTTGAAATCAGATTACGCGACTTCCCTCAAGCAAATGAACGGCACGGCGCAAATTGTAGAAGGCTTGAAAGCAGACCCGGCGGGCATTGGCTACGTGGGCGTGGGCTACGTGGTGCAAGAAGATGGCTCGATTACGGAAGGTGTAAAATTGGTCAAAGTAAAATTGGATGCCAATCAAACGGCGTACTTACCGGATAAAATGGAAAATATCACCAGTGGAAATTACCCGATTGTACGACCGCTTTTTCAATATACAAATGGCAAACCGACTGGCGAATTGCGAAATTTTATGCTTTATTGCCTGAGCGACGAAGGACAGAAAATCGTACAAGGTGCTGGTTTCTACCCAGTTTCCAAACAATATTGGGCGCAAAACGAAAATGTGTTAAACTTCACCTATGCAAGCAGCAAGACGAGTAACTGATAAAGCGGTGCGAATCGTGTTTTTTACGGCGGCGGCACTCGCAGTTTTAATCTTAATTGGCATTTTTGGAATGCTCTTAGTGAATGGTATCCGCATGTTTGCGGAGGTCAGCGTCAGCGAATTTTTCTTTAGTAATAAATGGAATCCTTCCGCTTACGGCAAATCAACGTATGGCATTTTATCTTTAATTGTCAGCACTTTTTTGGTCACCATCGGCGCGATGATTATTGCCATTCCATTAGGAGTTGGTACGGCGGCTTACCTTTCCGAAGTAGCTGACAGTCGCTTGCGCAAATTTTTAAAACCGACGATTGAATTATTGGCAGCGATTCCTTCCGTTGCAGTGGGTTTTATTGGAATTGTTTTAGTTGGACCTTTTCTCGCCAGAGTTTTCAATTTAGACAATGGGTTAACTGCTTTAAATGGCGCCATCTTATTGGCAATCATGTCGTTACCAACTATTATTACCGTTGCCGAAGATGCGATTCGTTCTGTTCCAAATAGTTTTAAAGAAGGTTCGTATGCACTGGGTTCTAACAAATGGACGACCCTCGTGCGCGTCGTGCTGCCTGCATCCATGTCGGGTATTATTGCGGCTATCGTTTTGGGAATGGGACGCGCCATCGGCGAAACGATGACCGTACTCATGGCAACCGGCAACGCCACCGAAATGCCTGATAGTTTTTTCGACCCCGTACGCACGATGACGGCAACCATTGCCATCGAATTAGGAGAAGTGCCTTACGGAACGACGCATTATTACAGTCTTTTTGCAGTCGGTGCAGTGCTATTTTTAATAAGTCTCGGTGTGAATTTAATCGCAGAAAATCTGGCAGCGCGATTCCGGTATAAAGCATAAATGGGTGAAAGGGTCATAGGGTGAACGGGTGATGAGCGCAACAAAAATCTGCGTCATCTGCGAAAGAAAGAGTGTCCAAGTGACGAGCGACAAGAACACCTGAACACTCTAACACATTAACACATAAATACAAATGACAAAACGAAATACCCAACAAATACTCGGCACAAACCTGCTCCGGCTGTTCGTGTTGATTGTTCTATTTTTCTTATTTTTAATCCTCGGCGATATTTTTTGGAAAGGCGCAGGTGTCATCAACGGCACATTCCTCACGTCTTATCCGATAAAAGGGATGACCGAAGGCGGCATTTTTCCTGCCATCATTGGGACGGTTTTTGTGACGCTCGTGACGACGATTTTTGCCATTCCATTTGGCATTGCAGCAGCGATTTACTTGAGCGAATATGCGTTTGATAGTCCCGTGAATCGCTTGATTCGGGCGGCTATTCGCAATTTGGCAGGTGTTCCTTCTATTATTTACGGCTTGTTTGGGGTGGCGGTTTTTGTACAAGGTTTGGGATTGGGTACTTCGGTTTTAGCTTCGGGTTTGACGCTGGGTTTGCTGACATTGCCTTATATTATTACAACCACAGAAGAAGCCTTGAAAAATGTGCCGCATTCCTTTCGGGAAGGCGCACTGGCATTGGGTGCTACGAAATGGGAAGCCATTCGCGGGAACGTACTGCCGAATGCAGTTTCTGGGATTGTGACGGGTTCGATTTTGGGTTTATCAAGAGCGGCGGGGGAGACCGCTCCGATTTTATTTACCGGTGTAGCATTTTACTTGCGTTACTTACCTTCGAGTATCAATGATGAATTCATGGCGTTGCCGTACCACTTGTACATTTTGTCCACGCAGCACCACGCGATTGAAGAAGTGCGACCGCTGGCGTACGGCACGGCGATGATTCTATTAGGCTTGATTTTTATTTTGAATATTATAGCGTTTATTATTCGGAATCGGTATCGGAAGTGATATTTTGATATTGTAAGATATTAGGATATTTTTTTATAAATTAGCTGATTAACAGCGTGTTATTAGCATATTGGCAAATCAGCATATCAACACATCAACTTATGAGCGATAAAGCTAAATTAGCAGTTAGAAATATGCGCCTTTCGTATGGCGACAAGGAAGTATTGAAAGGTATTGATATAGATATTCCTGAAAATGAAATCGTTGCGTTGATTGGTCCGTCCGGCTGTGGCAAGTCTACCTTGCTGCGCGCGATGAACCGGATGCATGACCTCACGCCCGAAGCCCACGTGAAAGGTGAAATTATGCTCGACGGTCACAACATCTACGCGCCAAAAGAGGACGTGGTAGAAGTGCGCCGCAAAATTGGCATGGTTTTCCAAAAGCCCAATCCATTTCCGAAATCTATTTTTGAAAATGTGGCGTATGGCTTGCGCATTCACGGCGAAAATAATAAAAAACGCTTACAAGAAGTAGTGGAACAGACCTTGCGCGGCAGCTACCTGTGGGAAGAAGTAAAAGATAGTTTGGATAAATCGGCACTCGCCCTTTCTGGCGGACAGCAGCAACGCCTGTGCATTGCGCGGGCAGTGGCGATAGAGCCAGAAGTATTGCTCATGGACGAACCTTGTTCCGCACTTGACCCGATTAGCACGGCGAGAGTAGAAGAATTGATGCTCGAATTGAAGAAAAAATACACCATCGTCATCGTCACGCACAACATGGCGCAAGCCCAGCGCGTAGCCGACAAAACGGCGTTTATGTACCTCGGCGAAGTCATCGAATATACCGAAACGAAAAAGTTGTTCCAAAGCCCAGAGAAAGAATTGACGAAGAATTATGTGAGTGGCAATTTTGGGTAGAAAATCAGTAGGTAGTTTGGGATGCGCAATAAGCAGCCGATTGAATAGTTAAAATAGACTTGTTCGGCTGCTTATTACCGCACACAATAATACTATTTTAGATGCCAGAAGTCAGATGCCAGATACCAGAATTCATTGGAAGATAGTGTGTTATAAAAATAAATATACGTCATTATGTATTGAAAATGGTATAATACTATAACACAATCATTTCTTCTCCGTCAACTCCTCATACGCCGCCGTCAGCCCCCGTTCGATGCCTTGCCCGAAGAAATGTAAAATGTAAAACCGCAAAATGATAAATTTAAAAGGTGTGTTATTTACTTTTGCATTTTAAATTTATCATTTTCCATTTAGACTTTCCGTCAACTCCTCATACGCCGCCGTCAGCCCCCGTTCGATGCCTTGCCCTTTCCATTCCTCCGCGCCGGGAATTGAAGTGTATTTACCAGCTTCCGACAATTGCTCTTTCGTTTTGCCCGCCTTGATTTCTTTCTTTACAAATTTTAATAACTTCGATAAATAATTTTGCATCGCTTT
>CAZJXN010000146.1:0-3397 GCA_964549655.1 uncultured Saprospiraceae bacterium | reverse complement strand
ACCACAATCCCTTGTTTATCAATCATCCACGCGATGGTGCCGCCGCGCTCGGTGAAGATGCCGACGTTGTTGCGCAAGATTTTCATCTCGCCAGCGGGAGCGAGTAAATTTTTGAATAATTGTTGCGTTGGCAATAAAGTGGCACCCAGCGCGAAGCTGGAGGTTTGTAGGAATTGACGACGGTTGAAGTGCATGGTGAACTGAGTTTTGATATTTATACTATTTTCTCTGTTGAATATGGTGGTTGTAAAGTAATGCTTTCCAGAAATATGAAATCATTCCTTTTTAAGTAATTTATTCTAAAAACCGTGCTTTTAATTCAGGCGTAGGCAGCATACAACTTTCCTGCTTGCCAAACCACCGATACCGATTCTTAGCAATCCAATTATAAATGCCATCCCGAATGAATTTTGGAAGGATGTTGAAAATTAAAAATAAATTCCAGAATCCGCCTAAGTGCCGTGCCACGCGCAAGCCTACATCTGAGTGTGTGTAAAACTTTTCCTCGTCATAGAAAACCACCGTGTTTAAATCATTCATTGACATTTTTGCTTCCTGCAATAATTGCTGCCCAACTTCCGATTGTAATGCGGCAAACCGAAACTTCGCATTTGGATCATTTTTTATAATAAATTGTACAAAACCATTACACAGATTGCACACGCCGTCGAATAACAAAATTGGTTTGTCTTTTGGAATATTTGAGGTTGAATGTTCGCTTTCTAAAGAGGAATTGGTTTGCATGAATCGTTGTTTGTGAATAAAAAGCAATAAAAGGCAGGTTTTGTTTTATGAAAAAATTGCAGCAATTTTGAGTCAAAATAAAACCAATATGAAATTACTTCCATTTTATTTGACCTTACTTTGCTCGTTTATCGTTACTTTTTCGTTTGCCCAAAATGCAGACACGACTATTTTAAAACAACTCGACGCACAAATTTGGCGACCGTTTATTCAGCATTATAACGCTTTTGACGCAGATAATTTTAATAAATTGCATACCAAAGATGTGCTACGCGGTGGTCCTTGGGGCATTCAAATGGGCGAGGCATATTTTAAAAATAATGTTGAAAATGACAAGCGAAGCAAGGCAGCCGGAGAAAAACGCCAAATTGCTTTCCGCTTTGAACACCGCGTCACCAATGGCTCGGTGGCTTATGAAGTGGGTTATTATCGAGTAAAATCTGTTCGGGAAGGCAAAGAAAGAATGTTCTACGGGCGTTTCGATGTCGTATCAAAAAAAGTGGACAGCGGATGGAAAATTACGCAGGATTGGGATGTGGACGACATCAACGGCAAGGCTTTTACGGAAGTAGATTTTTTGGGAAATGCATCAAATCCAGTGATTTACGAATGAGATTTTTAGTTGTGGCACATTTTAGAAATGCGCCACAACTATTCCAAATCACTTTTCATCACTCACTCAAAGAGTGCTTTGTACAATTCCTCAATCTTTCCAATCGGTTTCACCTGAATTTTATACTTTCCAAAGTCCAAACCCTTAATATTATATTTTGAAATGTATATTTGCTTGAATCCCAGTCTGTCTGCTTCTTGAATCCGTTGCTCCACGCGCGTCACGGCTCTAATTTCACCCGACAAACCGACTTCACCCGCGAAGCAATATTTATCAGGAATGGCAATATCTTCCAATGAAGAAATCAACGAACTTACAATCGCCAAGTCAATCGCTGGGTCGTCTACGCGGATGCCGCCTGCAATGTTTAAAAACACATCATTCTGACCGAAAGCCAGTCCGCCGCGTTTTTCCAACACTGCCAACAACATACTCAATCTTCGCAAATCAAAACCCGTCGCCGAACGCTGCGGCGTACCATACACAGCTCGACTCACCAGCGCTTGCGTCTCAATCAACATCGGGCGCAGCCCCTCCATCGTCGCTGAAATAGCACTACCACTCAGGTCTTCATCTTTCTGTGAAATCAGTAATTCTGATGGGTTGGAAACTTCGCGCAAACCATTGGATTGCATTTCGTAAATACCTAATTCGTCCGTAGAGCCGAAGCGATTTTTCAAGGTGCGCAACACGCGGTACGAATAGTGCTGCTCGCCTTCAAATTGTAACACGACATCTACGATATGTTCTAATAATTTCGGACCTGCGATAACGCCATCTTTTGTAATGTGTCCGATGACAAACACTGGAATACCCATTTCCTTTGCAAAACGCTGCAACTCGCCCGCGCACTCGCGCACCTGCGACACGCTGCCCGGCGTACTCTCAATGTGCGGCGAAGCCAGCGTCTGGATGGAATCTATGACCATAAAATCTGGGTTCAACTGCTGCGCGTGCGTCAAAATTTTAGTCGTATTGGTCTCGGTGAGAATGTAGCAATTGGACTGGCGATTATTGACGCGGTCGGCGCGCATTTTAATCTGCTCCTCACTTTCCTCACCCGAAACATAGAGTACTTTTGCTTTAGAGGTGAGCGCCAACTGCAACATCAGCGTGGATTTGCCGATGCCCGGTTGCCCGCCGACCAGCATAATCGAACCACTCACAATGCCGCCGCCGAGTACGCGATTCAATTCTCCATCTGGTGTCACGAGTCGCTGCGTATGACCGGCTACAATGTCTTCCAGCAGCATCGGTTTGGGTCCCGGCTTACCAAGCGTGCCATTTGGCTGCCAAGCCCGATTTTTTTCCTCTTGCGTCGTTTCCTTGAAAATTACTTCTTCCTGATACGTGTTCCATTCGCTGCAGGCAGGACACTTGCCGACCCATTTTGGAGATTCAGAACCACAGTTTGTGCAAGCGAAAATTTTTTTTACCTTTGCCAAAGATTGTTTACTTTAGTGAAACATTTATAGATTGCTATCAACAAGATAGTGTTAAAAAAGGAGATTTTTTGTAAATTTTAAGTATTTTGCTTGCATTTTATGGTAAAAAGAATCAAATTTATACGCAAGAAATAGAAGTGTGGTTTTATAAGCTTTTTGCATCAAAAATTGCGTTTTAAATATTTTATTATAACAAAAGTTTTGCACATTTAAAAAACTTCCGTTCTTTTTGAACCAGCATTTTAGAATTCTTGTATATTTGCGAGAAAGGTTTCTGGAGGTACTAAAATTAAAGTTGTTTATTTGAAAAGAAGCTGTTAATTTTGTGTTAATTCGACCCGATATTGGTAAACTTTTGGCTAAGGTGTTAGTTGTTTATCGTACTTTATAAAAGACACAGGTTCTCTGTAAAGAGCATTCATATGTAGATTGTTTTCATTTGGTTTTTTGGGGTTATACAGGGTGCAATGTTTACATTGCCCCTGTTTTTGTATTATGGAAATAGACAGCCATTTCGAGCTTGGATTTCTAACAATTCCATTTCCTCCTCCCAAAGCTGAAGCAAAATCATTTGCTGCTTGATTTCATCGAACTT
>CAZJXN010000145.1:0-13389 GCA_964549655.1 uncultured Saprospiraceae bacterium | reverse complement strand
GGTAGTAACTCTAAGGTAGTAACTCTAAGGTAGTAACTCTAATCTTGCATGAATGATGTTATTGCAAAGATAGCGTAAAAAAACACAAGAGTCAAGTGAAAACAATAAATTAATGTTTGACTAATCTCCTTGGCTATTATCCGACACTTTATCATTTTAACAAGTGTTAAAATGATAGAATAAGTATAATAAGTGAAGGTTTTTTGAAAATGTATTTTTTCGAGTAAATAAGGCTGCGTTATCAAGTTTTTTTTTGTTGTTCGTTGATTAATATTCAACTTTCAGACTGCATGAACTTTAACACTTATTGATATAAATGTTATTTTTTCTAATTTATAAATATTTGAAATTCATTTAATTATACACTTATTAAATTTTCGGAAAAAGTAAATTTTAGACCAAATCAGTAGCAAAACCTGAATTTATTTGCATGAATACGGAAATAAAAAAGCGTTGAGAAACAAGAGTTTCCCAACGCCGAACTTATCAGAAAAATGCGGATAATATATTTTGTTATTTGTGATTCGGGATTGGTGATTTGGCGCTCTTTACAATATCAAATCACGTTTCCCAAATCACCAGTTACCTATCACATTTAATTAAGTACTGTTGTTTTTTCTACTTCCAATGCTGGCGTAGTGGCCTTACCATTGGTGTCAAAATCATCATTTTTGGTGCGATTTTTTCTTCTGAAAATCCGACCAAAAAAGGCACTGGTATTGTCCACCAATTGATAACCAGCGGGTACAACTAATAAAGTCAGGAACATCGAACTGGTCAAACCACCTATCAATACCCAACCCAAGCCGTTTTTCCATTCGGCGGAAGCACCTTCGGCAGTCGCAATCGGAACCATTGCAATAATCAAGGCAATCGTCGTCATCAAAATCGGACGCAAGCGTTCCTGACCAGCTTGCAGTAAGGCTTCGGTCGTGGTTCTACCTTCTTTCTTCGCTTGATTGGCAAAATCCACCAAGAGAATGGCGTTTTTCGCGACCAAACCCATCAACATGATAATACCAAGGATTGTAAAAATATCTAACACACTCATTGCCAGGGCTAAAGCTAAGAATGCACCCATCGGAGCCGTGAAAAGCGATAACAATACCACGCCCGGATAAGCATAAGAATCAAACAGCGCCACCATGATGAGGTACATGAAAATGATACCTGCCAAGAGTGCCAAACCAAGACTTGCAAAGCCCGCTGCTTGGTCTTTCAAGTCGCCTTCGTATTTGAAGAAAACGCCTGGAGGAGGCGGGTTTTCTACTCTCCAAGCATCAATTTCTGCACCAACCGTACCCAGCGGTACACCCAATAGTTTTGAATTTATTTTCACGGAAGGGCTGCGGTCGGCACGCTCCAAGCGAGAAGCGCCGATGTTGGGCGAGATGTTAGCAAACTGTTCTATTTTAATCAGCTCTCCTTTATCATTTACCACCGTTAGATTCGCAATGTCGCCAGAATTTCTACGGTTGAATTCATCCAACACGATATTGATATCATATTCGTTATTTCCATCTTTGTATTGGGCATCGGTATTGCCACTGAATGCCGTTTGCAAAGTTGCGCCTACGGAAGCCATTGTCAAACCGAGTTCTGCCATGCGCAAGCGGTCAATCTGTACATTCACTTCCGGATTTCCTTCTTCAAGCGAAGACTCGGGTTGCAGCGTTCCTTTGATAGATTTTAATTTTGCCAGTACTTTGTCGCCATATTCTTTCGCTTTTTCCAATTCGGAACTACTAATGATAATTTGAACGGGGTCTGCATTGGCACCACCCCCTACGAAACCAACTTCTGCTGCTGTTACTTCCACGCCGGGTAGTATTTTTTCCAGCGCAGTTTTGGTTCGGTATGCAAAAACAGGGGTGCTGATACCGCCACGCTCTTCTTTTCCACGCAACTTGACGTTCATTTCCGAAAGGTTAGAACTCGTTTGACCGCTACCCATCATACCGGATTGAGAGCCAACCGTGGTAAAGATGCCAATTACATCTTTTTGCTCGTTCAAATAATTTTCTACTTTTTGAGTCGTGCGATTGGTTTCTTCTATCGTTGCGTCTTTCGGCAATTCTAATTGTACAATAAACTCGCCTTGGTCACTGCTGCTGATAAATGCGGTACCGATGTAGCCACCCGTCACCAGCCCTAAGGAAGCAACAAATAGCACAATAACAGTAACAAACACTGTAATTTGCCCGTACCAACGCAATACCCATTTCAATAAGCCTACATACGCATTGGTCAAACCTTTAATACCGCGTTCAAACAAGGTAAAAATAGCACCAAATAATGTTTTGGGATTCAATTCTTCCAAACGGGCGAAGCGTGATGCCAACGCTGGTGTAACTGTATAAGATACCAATAAACTGACCAGCGTAGAAATCACGACCACCATTGCAAACTGGCGCATAATGTTACCTACAATACCTGTAAGGAATGTGAGTGGCAAGAACACCACCACAATCACCAAAGTAATGGCGAGGGCGGCGAGGAAGATTTCTTTACTACCATCGAGCGCGGCTTGGCGACTTTTTTTACCCATTTCAAGATGTCGGTAAATATTTTCCAGTACCACAATCGAGTCATCCACAAGGATACCAATCACGAGCGACATTGCCAACAACGTCATCAGGTTGAATGTATAATCCAACAGATACATCGCAATCACCGTCGTAATCAAAGACAATGGAATGGCGACCAATACAATAAAGGCATTGCGCAAGCTGTGCAAAAACAGTAACATCACACCTGCTACTAGCAAAATCGCCATCAGCAAGTCTTCGAGTACTGCATCCACGGAATCTAAAGTAAAAATAGAAGAGTCACTGGCTACGTCAAATTTCAGGTCGTTTTGCTTGTATTGCGATTCTAAATTAGTCAATTCTTTTCTTACTAACTCGCTCACTTCCACTGCGTTGGCATCTCCTTGTTTGATAATTTGCAGCCCGATAGAGGTCGTACCGTCCACCCGATTCAAGCTGGCAGTCTCTTTTTTCGTGTCTTCCACATCGGCGACTTCGTACAATTTAATGGGTGCACCTTGCTGATTGGTGGCAATCGAAATCTGCCGCAATTCGTCTACCGATTTAATTTTTCCAGCCAAGCGAATCAATACTTGCTCGTCTTCACTTTTCACTTTTCCTGTTGGAAAATCTAGATTGGCAGATTCTATCGCTTGTTGAATTTGTAAAATAGACAAACCGTATTGTTCCAATTTATTTTTGTTGACGCTTACACGAATTTCGCGCTGCTCGCCACCCACCAAGGTAATTTGTGCCACGCCTTCTACTTGCGACAGCGACGCTTTCACTTGGTCATCCATGAAGTCATAGAACTTCGTGCCTTCCAGTTTAGAAGTTGCCCCAATGTTTATAATCGGAAAGTCGTCCGAAGAAAATTTGGAGATGACGGGAATGTCCGCATCTTCCGGCAGGTCGTTTTGTACTTGGTCAAGCTTGCGCTTTGCCTCTTGCAATGCCACATCCACATTTACATTATCTGTAAAAGTCACAATGACAACGGAATAACTCTCAAGCGAAGTGGAATTAATGTCCGTAATTTTTTCCAAAGAGGAAACGGCATCTTCGACGCGGCGCGTCACCGAGTTCTCTACCTCCGCAGGCGCAGCGCCCGGATACAAGGTAGAAATGGTCAACACCGGTGCCGAGAATTTGGGAATCAATTCATAGCTCAACTGCGTGTAGCAGAACAATCCCAAAATAGTAAGAGCGGAAAACACCACCACGAGCAACGACGGGCGGTCTATGGATAATTTTATCATTTTATTGGTTATTGGTGATTGACGATTGGTGATTTGTTCCCGCTATACGTGTACGTTGTAAGTGCAATTAAGTGGCTTACGAACACGTAATGAGTGCCAAATCACCAATTACAAATCACGGTTTTACTTAATAACACTCACTTCTGCATTATCTTGCAAATTAATCTGACCGGAGGTAATCACCATTTCGCCTGCTGCCAAGCCGCTACGAATCGCTACTTTGTTGCCATAAGTATTGCCAGGCGTAACTTTGCGCAATTTGGCTTTGTTGCCTTCCAATACAAAGATTTTACCGTCTTGCACACTCCCTACAAACGCCTCGCGCGGCGCAGCTATTACGCTCACGGCTTTGCCAACAGTGAAAAGCGCTTCTCCATTCATACCAGCTTTAATAGCATTACTATTCGGAATCTGTATTTCTACTGGAAAACGTTTGGCGTTGTCCGCTTTTACATCCACAAAATTGACCGTACCTGAAAATTCTTTTCCAGCCAAAACGTCTGCCGTGATTTTCACCCGTTGACCGGATTTTACCGCCACCACTTGTTCTTCTGTTAAAAAAACTTTCAAGCGTATCGGATTGGTATTCACCAAATTAGCAACCTGAGTACCCGGTGCTAAGTACGAGCCGTTTTCTATCATCAAATTACTAACCACGCCGCTAATCGGCGCTTTCATGTACGTGTCGGCAATCTGCTTTTGCAAAGACGCGATTTGAATTTCTAAACCTTCCGCATCCAATTTTGATTCTTCAAACTGCGTTTGGGTCACGCCGCCGTCTGCCAGCAGGTTTTGCATCCGCGTCATGTCTCTTTTCGATTGCTCCAAGTTCAATTTCAGAGATTTTACTTGATTTTGTAACAATTGATTATCAACCGTTAAAATTAGTTGTCCTCTTTTTACATACGAACCTTCGTCTATTTTTAAACTTGTGATGCGACCATTTACATCTGAAATAACCATCACTTCCTGTGAAGGTTTAAACGTGCCATTCACTTCAAAATCGCTGCTAAACGTTTCGGTCGTCACGGTGTCTGTTGATACTGCCACTGACGTGTTGAGAACTTGCGTGAGTTGCGCATTTTCCTTCATCGTTTCTTTGTTATCGCTCAGTCGCCAGTTGATAGCAAATCCGGCAACCACGATGCCTATGAGGACTAAAAGGATGGTAATAATTCTTCTGGTATTCATGATTTGTTGTGTTATTGTGTTAATGTGTTCGTGTGTTAATGTGTTCACGCACAGAGCGATATGAACACCTGAAAACTTGAACACATGAATACAACATTATTAATTATTGGTAATAGAATTTAAAAGGGTGCCTTTTGAATTTTGAATGGCAATTTCTGCCAATTTCACTTGCAATAGTGCCGATAGATAGTTCGTTTGTGCCTCACGCATGGAGTTTTCTGCCGTCAACACTTCTGTAATCGGTGCGATCCCTTCTGTAAAGCGGCTTTGCGATACGCGATACACTTCTTCAGATATGCGGCGGTTTTCTAACAATGCTTGCAGATTGTTTATATTCGTCTGCAATTCCTGCATCGCTTGATTGTAAGCCAAGTTAATGGATTGAGTCGTCAACCGGCGGGTTTCATTGAGTTGTAATTGGTCAATCTGAGCCTGCTGAATTTGTGAGCGTTTTTTGAATCCATCAAAAATTGGAATATTTAGATTCACACCAATCGCACCAAAATCAAACCATGTTAAGTCACCAAATTTATTGCCCTGTCCTTGATAATTATAATTGCCAAAAGCACTCAACGAGGGCCAGTAGCCGTAGCGATATTGGTCGGCATTCAACTGATTCAATTGCGCTTGTACATCCAAAATAGCGAGGTCTTTCTTTTGCGTGAAGTCCGCCGTAAACATCTGAATATCAGGCACGGTGAAGGAGGATTCGCTGATGGTATCGGTGAGGGTAATGGGCTGGTCGAGCGGCATCGCCATATTGAATTTCAAGGATTGCTTCAATTGCTCGACTTCCAAATCCAAGTTTTTAATCTGATTTTCTACATTGATGCGGTTGACTTGCAATTGGTCTACGTCAATTCTCTTCGCTAATCCATTTGTGAATTGTTTCTGCGTCAAGTCTAACAATCTTCGTACCTGGTTGAGATTCGCTTGCAACGTATTGCGCTGTTTTTGAGTGACTTGTATAGAATAGTACAACTGCGCAACGGTGTAAGCAACTTCGTCTTTCGTTTGGTCGGTTTGCAATTCGTAGAGTTTGCGCGATTCCTTGGCAGCTTTTAAACCCACAAAAAACGTGCGGCTAAACAACAATTGGCTTACCTCACCCGTAAAAGTGGTGTTCATTTTCGTACCAAACTGTACTTTGGCAAATTCGCCGGCAGAGCCACCAAAAAATTCAGCGGGCACAAGCGAAGTCGCTATTTTAAGATTGTACGTGTAATTGCCACTCAAGTTTACTTGCGGCAAGCCGGTACTTAAAATTTCCTTTACGAGCTGATCGTTTTTTTCTACACTCAATTGAGCGATTCTGATTTGCGGACTGTTCTGCATCGCGTACTGTACCGACTCTTGTAGCGTGAGTGGTTTTGCGTTGTCTTGCGCCTGACTACTGATAGCGACAGCTGTCAGCAAAATCAGGCAAAATAAAATTTTGAAAACCTTCATAACGTCGAGTGATTTTAGAATTAAATACGTTTTTACTTTTACAACTGAACGGTCGGTCAATGGTTTCAACAAGAACATCGGTAAAAATTTTTTAGTTCTGTAAAAACCGAACTTTCTGTCCAAATTTTTTTTCCGTTCGTCGAATCTTAATTATCATTGGACGGCATCCCTTTTTCAGCCGCTTGCAGTTGTTCCCATTTTTCAAAAAGCTTTGGCATTTCTTTCGCCATAAATAAGTGAAAGTCAAATATTTTATTCAAACCTTCATTAAATTCCCGATGAGTATTGGGGTCTCTCAATTTTAGAGCCTCTAAAATGACCCGATCCACTTCCGAAAAATCTGCCATTTTACACTTCGCTTGCTCCAACCAATTTTCTGCATTCAACTTAAAATAACGTTTTCGGTCTCCACTAAACGTGATATATTCTACTATTCCTTTGAACATGAGGGAGTTAAGCGCATGGCTAATAGAACTTTTACTTGCACCCAAAAATGCTTGCACTTCATAAAATGTTTGATAGGGCGGGTCTGCCAAAATCAAAAAGCCCAATACCCGTCCAATCATAGGTGCCAAACCCGTCTTGTCAAAGGCGACACCCATCTCTTCTACTTTCTTCTTTATAACCTCTAAAGAAGGTCTTTCTGCTTGTTGCATCCTGTCTGTCTGTTTTAAAAATTGGTATTTAGGATTGGTTATTTGGCGCGTGTAACGTATAAGTCGTACATGCCAAATTACCTCTAACAAATAACCCTTAATTTCCTAAAGCAAAGATAATTTGTTTTTATTAGTTCTGCAACAACCGAACCAAAAGAAATGTTTAAACTTTGATTATTATTTTTTATTCTGACCTGCTGATGACGACCAACTAAGTGGAAAACCGAAAATTATTTGGACAACGATGTTTTTAACACAGCACTTCAATATAATGTTTGTCTTTATTCGTGTATTTTTTACACAATCTCTATGGTTTTCGATAAATTATACCCAGACCCCTGCAACAATGACCACGAAAGAGAATCAAGTTTCCAAACACCATAATATTCCACCGCTGTCCACCCGCTTACCGCACCAAGTAAACCACCAAACATAGCTCTATTTTTGACGGTAGACGAATGATGATGTATAAATACTTTAAAATATAAAAGGATAATTACTGCCCAAATTTAATTAGTTATGTAATTCTGTAACAAATTTAATTTCGCTACAAAGATACGCTCATTTACAACTCGGAAAATTACCATTTGGTAAGAAATGAAAATCGGGATTAGTGATTTGTAAGACGTGAAGTGTCCTTCTACCTTTTACCTTCATCCCTATTCTGTTTGCGGATGCGGCTGAGCGAATTAGGCGTGATGCCGATATAGGTGGCGAGATGCTTCAATGGTATGGCTTGCAATAAATCCGGTTCTTCGTCGAGTAAACGCTGGTAACGCTCCTCCGCCGATTCTACCTGATGGGAAACTAAAGTATCCAAAGTATTGATGAAAGCGGCTTCCCACACTTTGCGCCCAAACTCCTGCCAAGCAGGAATCGTAGCATACAATGCTTCCATATTTTGTTTAGTGATACCGTACACGATACTTTCTTCAAAAGCCTGGATGTTAAAAAGGCTGGGCACTTGGCGCGTCAAACTCGCAAGGTCGGTAAAAAAATAATGCTGCGTGGTTACCCAACCTGTCACTTCTTTATCGTTACGGAAGTAATAAATACGCAGACAGCCTGATTCCAAAAAAATATATTCTCCAGCAACCTGTCCTTGCTTCAGAATATGCCGTCCTTTAGAAAGTTTTTTAAGTTGAAATTCATTAAGAATCGTCTGTAATTGCAGGTCGTCTATTTGAATATGCTGTTGAATATATCGCTTTAAATTTTCCACGGCTACTTTTTTGGTCTCGTTTTTTGTGTATTATAACTTTTCATTGGCTCATAAGTTTTAAAGTTATGGAAAACCGTAAGATTTTATTGATAGACCAGCCTCATCCTTTTTTGGAAGAGCGGCTCGCCGAATTAAATTTTGAGTGTTTACAATTCTACAAATCAGCAATTGAAGAAATTTACGAAGTATTACCAGCATGTTTTGGCGTAGTAATGCGAAGTCGCTTCAAAGCGGATAAAACATTTATTGACCGAGGTAGCAATTTAAAATTCATCGCACGCGAAGGCGTTGGTTTAGAACACATTAACACGGAATACGCAGCATCAAAAAGCATTAAAATTTTATATTCGCCCGAAGGCAGCCGGGACACAGTAGCAGAACACGCGCTCGGAATGCTTTTGATGCTGACGAATAAACTCGGTGCTGCAGACCGTCAAATTCGTGCCGGACAATGGCTTCGGGAACCTAATCGCGCTACGGAAATTAAAGGCAAAACCGTTGGTATCATTGGCTACGGCAACATGGGAAGCGCGCTGGCACAACGATTGAAAGGATTTGAATTGAATGTGATTGCGTATGACAAATTTAAATTTGGTTACTCGGACGGCAACGCAAAAGAAGTGAGTTTAGAAACCATTTTTGAAGAAAGTAATATTGTAAGTTTGCACATCCCCTACTCCATCGAAAATCATTACTTTGTAAATGACGATTTTTTACAAAATTTTAAAAAATCTATTTTTATAATTAATACGGCTCGAGGTATGATATTAAACACGGCTCATTTAGTGCATCATTTAAAAACGGGCAAAGTACTTGGTGCGGCACTTGATGTGTTGGAATACGAGGAAACATCCTTTAATTTTTTGGATTTTGAAAAATTGCCCGCACCATTTCAGTATTTGATTCAAGCAGATAATGTAGTGTTGTCGCCGCATATAGCCGGCTGGTCGGTGGAGTCTAAATTGGGTCATGCGCGGGTATTAGCAGCGAAAATTGAAAAGCTATTTATGGGGGATTAAAAATGATAATATTCTGGCTCATTCTGCATAAAGCACGCCATTTTTATATAAAGTCAGCACCGTGCTATTATAATCGTCCATCGAAACATTACTTTTAGCAAGCTCGAAGGCAAGCTCTATATTAGCGCCCATCGCCATACTTTTCCAAACGCGATTATAAAATCCGCCATCCTGCTGATACCTTAGAAGGCTTTGCCAAAAAAGCCGAGGACATGGAAATTGAGTTCTACCTTGCTAAAGAAGGACCCACTGGAGTTAAAGAATCTGCCATTCGTTTTATTTTACGACTTAGATTTATGTTTTGATAATTTTCTCACATTAGAAAAGCCCTGGTCGAGTGGTCGCCGGGGCTTTGTTTTTATTAGAGTATAGTTTACCTTTGCAAGGTTAAACCATAAAATTATGAGAATTTTTACCCTGATTTTCTTTTTTCTACTGGCTTTTGCTACTTCAAATGCGCAAAAGGATTGTAATTTTTATAAAAATGCAGCAGATGATTTCACCGGAAAACAAACTGTGATAACTAAAGTGTATCGGGCGGCTGGCAATTTTTTGGCTGGTGAATACTTTAATCTTGTGCTGATTCGGGAAGGGGAAGATTTTTCAGTTAGAATTACTTTCCAAAGCGGACAAATTGTTGATAAATCTAATATTGACAGCACAGACCAACTTCTATTGAAGCTCCAAAATGATGTTGTTTCCCTTCATTCCAGACAATCTTATAAATCTCAAATGATGTCAATCGGTGACATTCTGATTAAAGCACTTAACTCTGATTATGTTGTCAGCAAGGCGGATTTTCAAAAATTGGTGGCACAGTCTATTGAAAAAATCAGATACACTTTGGATAGTGGCAGTCGCGTATTTAATTTTGAAGTCAATCCAAAGAACGCCGCTAAAATTCTTGAGGGCGCGGCTTGTGTCTGGAAAACATTGAAATAATTTCTTACCATTTCTTCCACAGCCCCACCCATCCCGGATGTCCAACGGTATCGTACACTTGCGACAAGTCAAGTAGCTCGCACTGGTGCGAAGTGCAGTACCAAACCAGGAAGCAATGCAAACGTAACCTCTATATCTAAAATTGAATATATATTTGATAAACGTAAACTGCTGAAGCAGTACTATCAAGGTGTAGATGGAGCAGACTTGAGTAAGTTGTTTGATACAGTAGAAGAGGCAGAAATATTTATAAAAAAAGAGTTTCAAAAAATGTTCAAGAATAATGCTAAAGGTATTTTTGAAGCTAATCCTCAACTTTTTGTAAATAAACAATAGAATGGTATATTGATTGATGAATGGCAAGATATTGAAGCTCTTGCAATTAGCGACCCTAATTTTTGGCAAAGTGAGTTTTTTAACTTTATAAAAGTTAAGTAATATGTTTAGATTAAAAGATAAAATTTGCAATATACATAATAATGTTTTCTATACCATAGAAGATGGGATAATTTTTCAATCAAAAAATTCCAATGACTATTTTTTAAGTTTTATAAAAGATAGCCAAGATTTATATAGTTGTAAATTAGACAAATATATCAGTCAAATTTGCTTATTTACAAATAATATAGTCATTATCTATAACGATGGCGATTTTGATGAGTTAAATAAAAAACTAGAAAGAATTGCACATAAAAAAAAGAAAGAAATCAAGCTAACTTTAAAATATATTGGATTCAATCATAAAGATAATCTTTTTATATGTTATACTGGTGATATATATAGTCGAAAAGCTGGAGTTTATGATTTTTTGAATGATTCAGTCCTTTTTTTAAAACAGGAATTTTTTCCATGGATGTTTATAGAAGGTAAACTCATAGGAAAGACCAATGAAAAAGTTATTTTATATAATTATCTTGATGGAAGCACAAAGTGGAAACTTGATGTAACAGATTTGGGTCGTCACCGCCGCAATAGTCAGTCGCCAGAAGAAGAAGGTAAAATAGAAAAAATCATTGGGGTATATAATGATCTACTCATTGTAACCATTACCAATTCTACGGTATTAGCGATAGATATTCACACCGGCGCATTAAAAGGCAAATGGCGAGACTTACCAGAAGGGCAATCTTATGGTAAAAATGCAAGGACTACGCTAGTGTATCCTTTTCAGTCATTCATAGACCAGACAGCGGGCAAACTCATTGGTTTAATTGGTTCTTACTATTGGGAAATAGATTTGTATGGAGACACTATTTATCTACACGATGCTACCGAGGAATTTGATAAGCATCAGGTAGGAACGCAAACCAGTGGTCATATCACGCCACAAGGAGAGCATATCTTTTTTGCATCGCAGTACATTCTTCCTTCTGCTGCATACATTCAAAAAGTAGCCGCTTTCAATCGCACAACGAAGCAGATTGACTGGTTTTATACTTTTGAAGACTTGGCACCGACGGTTATGCCAAAAGCACCGGTAGTAGAAGGCGATAGACTTTATGTATTGGATACAGGAGGTACACTGCATATTTTTGAAAGAGATGTACAATCATTGTAATTAAGCAAAATTAAAAAGGAAACGAGCGATAGCTATTTCACACATAGCGTGCTACACAACAACTTTACAAAATGAAAAATACTTTTTTAATTTTTTGCCTGCTCTTCTACACTGCCCAAGCGCAGGGTAAATTTGAGATCAAAGCCAATGTGCTACCGTTTTTGCTTTCCTCGCAGGCAGAGCTATCAGCGGAGTATCTACTTAGGGAGCGCCTTGGTATAGAAGCAGGCGTGGGCTATTATTGGTCTGAGTCGAAAAGCGGTTATCGAGATACGATCTCTACTACGGGTGGTATTATCTGGGACAGGATTACAAAAAGTCGAAAAGTGAATTTTTATGTGTCGGGTAAGTATTATTTCAAGCCTAAGTACGGCGGTGACCGTTTTTTCACTGGCGTTTTGCTGCACCATGTGTATTATTCGACTTATACCGTCAATGGTCAGGATGTTGAAAAGTTCAAAAGATCCACTGCTGTTTAGAGCCGGGCTATAAATGGGCTATCAAACAACGATTCATCATCGAGGCAAGTACCCGATGGTATTTGAGTTTTCCCAAAAACGGTTTTGGCGAGCATATATGATGTGGATTTACTGCTCAATGGAAAGATTGGATATAGATTTTAATAGGAATTGTAAATAACTTTTTAAGGTGATAAATAAAAATTGGGTAGTTATCGAAAAGTGTGGATGAAAAAAACTAAGCATTAGACAATTTGTATTTTTGTGGTATCGAATCATAAAAATCAAAGAATCAAAATGCTTAGTGTTACAAAAATAGAAAAATGTCCCCATTGTTCAAGTGAAAATATTGTCAAAAATGGATTTACCAAAGGAGGCAATCAGCGCGTTTTATGTAGTGCCTGTTCAAAAAGTCGGGTACTGCATCGGAAATATGCACAAAATTTTGATTTTGAAGCTATTAGGCGCTCTTTTTGGAAATAATGAGTCTTTGTGGCGTTTCTCGGGTATTTTTAATGAGCTATTATCAAGTTTATAAAGAATTGAATTTTTGTTTGCTCTTATTACCAAATTTCAAGACACAAGTTCATGAAAATAAAACCCTTACAGATGTCTTGGAATTTGACGAACTGTGTGGATTTTGCCAAAAAAAGAAAAATAAACAATGGCTTTGGGCGGCACTGAGTCGAAATACAAGACAAATTGTGGCCTATGTAATCGGAGATAGGAGTGAGCTGACTTTGCGAAGACTTATCCGGAAAATCCCCAACGAATACCTAAAATGTCAAAGTTTTAGTGATTACTGGAAATCATATGCCATTCTAAAAGCTAAAGGCTATCACCAACAAGTAGGCAAGGAAAGCGGAAAAACCAATCATATTGAACGATATTGGGCAACTTTAAGAGCAAGAATCACTCGTTATGTTCGCAAAAGTCTTTCTTTCGCTCGAAGCCTTAGATATCATCATCTCCTAACTAAAATGTTCATCATTGATTATAACCAAAATCGCCCATCAACACTTTTTTAATAACTACCGGAGCCGTTTATGTTTTAAGTAAGTAGTTCGGCTTAAATAATCGACATTTTTAATATCTTTACAAGATGCT
>CAZJXN010000144.1:0-13407 GCA_964549655.1 uncultured Saprospiraceae bacterium | reverse complement strand
TAGATTTTAAATTTAGTAACAATAGTAGATATTTTATTTTTTATTCTAATATAGATTCTAAAACAAAAATCGGAACTTTTAATTTAGTAGATTTAGACAATCCTGCCAAAAAATCAACTTATACTAAAATGAAATTAAAATGGCGTATTAAATTATTTTAAAACCATGTAAATCAATTACTTACTGACTGCCAACTGCGTACAGCCAACTGCATACTGGTATTACTCTAATGCTTACAGCGAAATGGATATTACACAATTTAGTAAGAATAACAAATATTTGATTTTTTACTCAAATTTACAAACTGACAGACACAACTATGTTTATGGAAGTAAAGGCACATTAAATTTAATTTATCTTGATGAGTCTAATAAGCAAGATACATTCCCTAAATCTTACACGAAGAACGCCGCTTTTAGTCAAGACGGAAAACTATTAGTTTTTTTATCCGATGATTCAAAAAAAGTCCATATTTGGAATTTACTGGATAAAAAAATAGAAAATGTTTATAGCTGTGAGAGCGGAATAGAACAATTTGCGCTTTCAAAAGATAACCGCTGGTTATTTATATTTACAAATGTTTTAAAAGTTATCGATTTAAGTCTTGTGCTACAAGAACAACGAAGTTATTACAATAAAATATTAAAGTTCACTACTGAAGAAAGAATTCATTACGGAATAGAAGAGTAAATGATGTCAAAAATTAATAATCTTCCAAACCTCCTCTCCAAAGCCGACCAACTAAAAACAGAGCTCGACCACCTTCGTCAAGAGCTGGATAACTCCACTATTTTGGAAGCGTTAAAAGTAGAATTTACGTATGAAAGTAACCGCATTGAAGGCAATACGCTTACGCTTCGGGAGACACAATTGGTTATCAATGAAGGTATTACCATTGGTGGAAAATCCTTACGGGAGCATCTGGAAGCCATCAATCATAAAGAAGCCATTCTTTTTATCGAAGATATTGTACAGCAGCAAGTTGCATTTTCTGAGCGTATTTTAAAACAAATCCACGCACTGGTGCTGCATAGTATTGACCGAGAAAATGCTGGAACGTATCGCCGAGTGCCAGTGCTAATTAGTGGTAGTCAACATATACCACCGCAACCTTATTTGTTACAACCGCTGATGGAGGAATATTTTGCTTTTTATGAATCTAATAAATCAGCATTGCATCCCATTCTTTTAGCGGCTGAATTGCATGAACGCTTGGTCACCATCCATCCATTTATAGATGGCAATGGGCGCACGGCTCGATTAATTATGAATCTTATTTTGCTACAGCATGGATATCCCTTAGCCATTATCGGCGGCAGTTCTGAAAATAGAATACTTTACTACGACGCGCTGGAAAAAGTGGAAACCGCACAGGACAAAACACCTTTTTTATCTTTTATCGCTACAACAGTTTTACAATCATTGGAACGATATTTAGCTATATTGGGTAAAGTTTAATTATAATTTATTTTTCCAAGAAATTATGGACTGCCAACTGCATACAGCCAACTGCCTACTGACTTACTTCATCAACAACACATCCCCTGTCATCGTCTGTTCCGTGCCGTCGTCGGCTTTGTAGCGCAATTGCCATACGTAAACTCCATTTGGCAATTCGGATCCATTCGCAGTGCCGTCCCAAAACGTCCAAGGTGTGATAGAGCTGAATACCTGTGCGCCCCAGCGATTGAAAACCCGCAATTCATAATGGGTATAATTGCATTCGGATGAGATTTCAAAACGGTCGTTGTTACCATCATTATTAGGAGAAAAAGCATTGGGGACGAACGTGCGACACGGACCGCAATACTCGGTTTGAATTTGAATCCAATACGTTTCATCTCCACACGTATTACCAACCGTTACAATATAAATACCCGATTCTTTCGCCGGATAAATCGCTTTCGTAGAGCCATCCTGCCAGCGGTAGAATGTAGCAGTTGGAGCAGTGGCATTCAAAGGGTAAACCGTGTTTTCACAAATGGTGGTATCGGTCACGAGATTTTCCACTTTCGGCACATCGTTGTAGCGAATTCGCATTTCGTCAGAGGCACTATTGCCACAATTATCACTTACTTTTATTTGATAAATACCGGGTTGTATAACGGTGTAAGTAGCGGTCGTTTTTCCATCTTGCCAAAGATAACTGCCTGCTGCTTTGCGCGTTGCATCTAACGTAAGCGTTTCACCAACGCATAAGGTGGTGTCACGAGAACCGATATTAATAGAATCAATTAATTGATAATAAGTGATTTGAATACTGTCACTAAATATATTATTACAATTATCAGAAACCGTAACTGCATAGATTCCATCTGTTTTAACTTCAAAATTCGGAGTCGTACTGCCATCTTGCCAACGATACGTGACGGCTGCCGCATCAAAAGCGTTTAAAATAATTTTCGTATTTGGACAAAGCGAGGTGTCTCGCCCTAAATTTACAGCTTGAATAACTCCATAATATTTAACTTCCATTACATCGCTTGCCGTATTGCCACAGCTATCCGTTACTTGCACTGTGTAAGTGCCTGGAGCTTTAACTAAAAAAGTAGAACTTGTGCTGCCGTCTTGCCAGCGATAGAATTTTGCAGCTTGATGGGTAGCGTTTAATGTAATGGTTTCATTTGGACAAAGCATTGTATCACTTCCTAATGTAATGGAGGTAATGATTTCATAATATCGAACTTGAATGGTATCACTTTTTACATTGCCACAATTATCTTGTAATGTGACGGTATAAATGCCTGAAGCGTTAACTGTAAAAGTTGGACGTGTACTGCCATCCTGCCAAGTGTATCGAATAGCGGCTGCGTCTTGCACATTCAAGGATAAAGTTTGTCCGGGACACAGCGTTGTATCTTTACCTATATTTAATGGTTTCAAAATTTTATAATAATCAATCTGAATGGAATCTCGAAAGCGATTGCCGCAAGCATCTTCTATAACAACTGTGTAAAGTCCTGCAGTTCTCACTGTGAAAGTAGCATTAACACTTCCATCCTGCCAGCGATAGCGAATGGCGGCGTTGTCGGTTGCTTTTAAAACCAAAGTTTCCCCAGCACAAAGCGTCGTGTCTTTTCCGAGATAAACTGGTTTTATTAATTTAAAATGTTGAATTATAATGGAATCTGTTTCGATATTATTACAATTATCGGTGCTTGTAACTGTGTAAATACCAGCCGTATCCGCCAAAAAAGTAGGTCGGGTGCTACCATCTTGCCATTGGTAGGAAATAGCCGCGCTATCACTTGCATTCAATAAAAGCGTGGCACCGGGACAAATGGTCGTATCCTTCCCTACATTCAATGTTTTTAATACTTTATAATATTTTATTTCAACGGTATCCGCCGTTTGAGTGCCACACACATCGGTTATTTTTGCAATGTAAATGCCAGCATTTTGAACGGTAAAAACAGGGTTTGTTGAACCATTCTGCCATTGATAAGAAGAAGCAGTTGGGAGCGAGGCGTTTAATGGCAAGGTTTCGCCGGGGCAAAGCGTCGTGTCTCGTCCTAAGTTGATTTGCGGAAGCGGAAAATATTTGACCTGAATTGTATCTTTGAAAATTTGATTGTCTATTTCAATTTGAACCGCGTACGTACCCGCTTTATTCACTAAAAAAGTAGCATTTGCAGAGCCGTTCTGCCATTCATAAGTTGCACAGTTATAAGCATTTCCAAGTAAAAGCGTGTCGCCCAAACAGAGCGTCGTGTCGTTGCCTAAAAAACGAGCCGTTGGAAGATTTAAAGTCGCTAACCCAAGGTGTACGCTGTCTTTGAGTTCAAAACAACCTTTATAATTCGCAGTTATATAATAAAATCCCGTGTCTTTAGGGAAAAGATTGTTTAAAATAATTGCTGGTTGTGAAGAAGTAAACCCGTTTGGACCTGTCCAATTATAAGTCATACCCGCTGCGCTATTTGCCGAAAGCAGCGCGGATTCGCCTTCACAAATTATTGTATCATTACTTACTTGCAACGAAAATGCGGGTTGCCAATTTGGTAGCGCGCTCAGGGTATCACAACTATTAAATTCTTCTGTCCAAATAGGCTGACCACCGCCATTGTACAGCTTTATCCAATCCATTTGCCCAGCACCTTTAAAACGCCCTCGCAATTGATGAATAAAAGTAATATCCCCTGTATAGCGCAGTTTATAAATCAATAAATTATTATAGTATAAATGAAAAATATTATTTTTGAATACATATTTTAATGTATACCAATTCGACAGGTCTTTTACCAATTCCGGTATATCTGATACGCCTGTGTTTCCTGCATAAATAGAGTTAAATTCCTGCGCCCAACTCGTGCCCATAAGCGTCACGCCTGCTTTTGTCGCACAGCCTTCCAAATAAATACCACTATCATAAGCAGGGATGCCGCCATTTGCACTGCCGTCGCGCAAGCGAACTTCCAACGTAAAATTATTATCCACCCAAAAGGTATCATTGAGTATAAATTTCGACCAATAATCGTATCCAACTGGCTGCGTTATTTGTAATATTCCATTTTGGATGGCATTACAAAACGGCACTTCCTCATCGGGTATACCGCCGCCTTCTATAAAAGCTTTCCAATTCTGTCCGAAAGCGGAGTTCGTCATGACCAGCGCTGCGAACACAAAAAGCATCAAATGCTTCATTTCCAATTTTTTAGAAATTGATAAACAGTAGAACGAAGGATGCTCTAAGAATGGGTATTCAAAGGAAGATAATTTTCCTTGAATAGGGCGGGAAAAGTGTTTAGTAGAAAGTTGGCGCAAGTTACACAACTTTATGGAAATGTGCAATGGAGTTGTGCAAAAGTGGTCAGACGATTTCCCCCCTTAATCCCCCGAAGGGGGAAATCGTCTGACCGCTTTATTTTTTGAAACCACCCAACACGCGTTGCACCAATCCATCCATTGCCTCCCGTTTGATCCAGCGAGCAACGACAACCAAGTCATTTTCCGCATCCACATAAACCATATTCGTACCATTCCCCAAGTGAAAAAACGAGGAAGCCGGAGCGCTGGGCAATTCTTTTTTATCGGTATTCAAAAACCAGTTCATAAAGCCGTAGTTCGTTTGCGCAGGCGTGGGCGTGAGTGCCATTTTCACCCAATTTTCAGAGAGCAATTGTTTACCATTCCATTTACCGCGATGTAATGTTAAATAACCGAATCGTGCCATATCTCGTGCATTGATAAAAAGTCCACCGCCCCAGTGTCCGCCGCCGCCTACTGCTTGCATCATCTGTCCATCTATCACGACCCAAGAATTATCATAGCCCATCCAACGCCAAGAAGGAGATGCACCAATCGGATCCATGATATATTCTTTCAAAACCTGCGGCAAAGGTCGCCGCCACACATTCAAAGCTGCCAATGCCAGTACGTTTACGCGCACGTCGTTATACTCGTACACGCTGCCAGGTTCGTTGCGGGCGCGGGTTGTCCAAGTATTCGGGTCTTTGTCGGGGCGGTCTGCCCATTCCGGTTTTCCCCAAAGCGTCCCTTCCCAATCGCTTACTTGTCGCAACAAATGATCCCAAGTGATTTTTCGATTATGCTCGGTTGCAAAAAGATCAATCGTTTGTGCTTCGCCAATCTGTGTCGCGCGAAATTCGCCGGACGTTGGTTCCATCGTCACAATCGGCGCCATGTAAGGATATACTTTATCATTTACATTTTGAATCAAACCTTTATCAACTGCCAGTCCAACCATGGTAGATAAAAAACTTTTGGTCACACTAAACGTCATATCCACTCGATGCGGGTCGCCCCACTCTGCGATGATGTAACCTTTGTGTAAAATCATACCTGCCGCTTCGCCTCGCTCTTTAAAAGGTCCGACGCCTTGCCCAAATGGTTCACGTCCAAAGCTTTGATAGTGAGATACTTCCAAGTTTTTGGGCGTGGTGCTTTCTTGTGCTTTCGCAAATTGAATGGCTTCCTCTATGCTCGAGGCGTTCATGCCTGCTTGCGCTGGGATGCGGCGTTCCCAAGCATCGCCGGGGGCGGGATAATAAATTGGAGCGGTTTTTTGAGCGAATAAAGTAATTGTAAAAAGGAGATATAAACAAAAGAGTAGAAGGTTTTTCATTATTGCTTTTTGAATTGGACAGTTTTAAAATAAAAGTTTTCCAAACGTTTGTCAATAAAAAAGGTCTGGCGACTTTGGAGTCATCAAACCTCTTTGCAATTTTAGATGAGTTTGCGTTTTAAAAAGTCACTTCCAACTCCACCATCTCCTCACCACGCTTCACTTTCACTTTTGTTTTTTCACCCGTTTTAAATTTGCTCAAACCCTCCATATACCCATAAATATCTTTCACTGGAATGTCACCCATTTGAATAATAATGTCCCCCTTTTGCAAACCCGCTTTCGCGCCCGGACGACCGTCCATCACGCCGTCCACGCGCATGCCTTCGCCCGTGTGTACGTAATCGGGCATCACGCCAAGTGTGACTTTGAAGCTCGCGGCGCGGCGACTTTCGTCTTCATCTTTTGTTTTTGTAAATGGCAGTTTGCCCTTATTGTCCAGTATTTCAATCAAAGCAATAATATAATTACTCACATCCAATAAACCTTCATAATTAATTTTTTCGGAATCGTCGCTCGGTTTATGATAATCGCTGTGACCGCCTGTATAAAAGTGCAAAACTGGTTTGTCTGCAAAATAAAACGACGTATGGTCGGACGGACCAACTCCAGAATCACTCGTCTTCGCTTTAATGCCGCCCACTTTGATATTCGCCAACGCGTCTTTCCAAACAGGAGTCGTGCCTGCACCATTCACCGCCAACACTTTCTCTGCATTCAGCCGACCGACCATGTCCATGTTGAGCATATAATTCACATTCGCCATATCAAACGTTGGATTGTTGACCCAAAATTTAGAGCCAATTAAGCCCAACTCCTCGCCGGAGAATGCCATAAATAGGTAATTATTTTGCTTCGCTTTGCCGGAGGTTTTCAAATAATTAGCACTATGTAATAAAGCCGCAATTCCACTTGCATTGTCATCCGCGCCATTGTGGATAGTGGTGTCATTTGCAGCCAAAGAACTCGCGCCGCCGTATCCCAAGTGGTCATAATGCGCGCCGATAATGACGGTCGTTTTTGCGCCATTATCCAAATAACCCAACACATTATTGCCCGTACGGTCTTCGCCATTGGTCACTGCGTGTGGATTGAAGTTATATTTCCAATTAAAACCTTGTAGCCAAGCGCCATCTTTTCCGGCAGGTTTCAGACCCATTTTTTCAAAGCGATTGGCGATGTATTCCGCTGCAAGTGCCTCCCCTTTGGTGCCGGTTTCGCGTCCTTCGAGCAAGTCAGAGGAGAGATAAACGACATCCACGCGGAGTTGCTGAAGATTTTTATTGCTTTGCGCAAAAAGGGAATTCAAACTTAGGAGTAGAAAAAAAAGAATAAAGCGATTCATTTTAATTAAATTATAGCTTATGAAATGATGTTACAAAGGTCTATTAGATTGTGCGATTCTACAAACGCTCCACCAATTTTTACAAATCAAATACATATCTTTACTCTTCATTTTTCAAAAATAAATGGATGAAAAGATTTTTGCTCTTGGTTGCTCTTTCAATATTAGTCAACTCCATGTACGCGCAACGCCTGACGGGTAAAGTGACCAACGCGGAGACGGGCGAGATTTTGCCTTACGTGAATATTGGGATTGTCGGCAGCCCTTACGGCACGGTTTCAGGTTTGCAGGGCGAATTTGAATTGTATTTGCCTGAAAATGAATTTGTAACAGATTCTATCCAATTCTCCAGTGTTGGTTTTGAAAGTCGAAAGTTAGCGAAGAATTCGACTGCTATTCCATTATTTTTAGAAATTAAATTACAACCGGTAGACACCAAGTTGGCAGAAGTAGTGGTAAAACCGAGTTTTAAAAATTACGAAACGCAAGGGAATGACAATATTAAAACGAAGAGTGCAACGAATCTTGCACTGAGTGACCGTCCCAATCAAAACTTGGGTTCTGCCATCGGACGCAAATTTCGGACGAAGCGCGCAGCTCAATTAGAAAAATTCCGATTTTTTATTGCCTACAATGATTTTGATACCGTCCATTTTCGCATCAACGTGTACGAACTCTCGGACGGCAAACCGGGCGCGTTTTTGAATCAAGAAAATATTTTGGTCGAACTTTTCAAACACAAGCAAGGCTGGGTGACGGTAGATTTATCAAAGTATCAAATCAAAGTGGATGACAATTTTGCGGTGTCGGCAGAGTGGGTGTACGCCAGCGGGAAAGGCAAGTTGCTCCGGTTGCCCATTACCATTCCCTCCATCGGTGCGACTCATTTTTATAAATATGGCAGTCAGAATAGTTGGAAGAAATTTCCGCAGATGTCTTCGTCTATGGAGGTAACGCTGGCTTGGTGAGTTAGTAGGCTCCCGATAGCTATCTGGATTCAACTGCTAACTTTAAACTGCCTACTTACTCACGCCACAGCATATTTAGTATACTCCCGTAAATCCGGCGGCAGAAAACCTGCTACGATGTCCGATTTGGGAACGCCCTGTTCTTCGAGCATTTCGCCTACTTCCCATTCGGTATTATTTTGTTGTACCCAGATTTTGCCGTCAATAATGTCGAAGTGCATGGGGCTGCTGTGCACGTAATTATCGCCGTCCCAACCAATGGTCATTACCTGATAGCGGTGATTTTCTTTGTCGGCAATTAAATAATTACCGCCAACGACATTGGCATATTTGAGTTTAGCGTACTCCTCCAAAATACTCAAAATAGCGACTTCATATTTTTTTATTGTATCCATCTTACAATTTTTTGCGTGTCTTGATTATAAATAACAATTTTAAAATGTTCTTCTTCCATTACTTTTTGTACGATTTCTTCTTTAAAAAATAGATTAAATGTACGCTCCGGCACAGCCAGAAAAAGGGTTCGTTCTGGTTCTCTTATTTTCAAAACGTTTCGATAAATAATGTATTTTCCAACTGCTTCGTACAATGCTGTGATAAAAGATAAATTTCCAAATGTTTTAATTTCAATTGCAATTTTATCCGTACCACGCTCTGCTGCGATTAGTTGCTCTGCACCTAAATCTATATGCACTTGTAATTCTCCTACTTTAAACAAAAGCGGGTCGTTCGTAATCGTCCAACCTTCCTTTTCTAAAGCAACGCGCACCTCCTGATGAAATTTGTCTCTCGCCATTCATTCTTTTAGGTTCAAATGTAAGAAATTATCCCATCATCGGCAAATTAGCGCATCCGCAAATCGGCAAATTGCTTACTTTTGCACTCAAATTTTTAACAACCAAATAACCAGCGAAAAATGTCAAAAGTTTTAATCATTGGCGCAGGCGGCGTCGGGCAAGTAGTGGCTTATAAATGCGCGCAAAATCCAACTGTATTTTCAGAAATTTTATTAGCAAGTCGTACCAAATCAAAGTGTGACGCGATAGCGCAAGCGATTCAAGAAGATTTAGGAAGAGATATTCAAACCGCAGCCGTAGATGCAGAAAACGTGCCAGAACTGGTCGCTTTGATTCGCTCATTTCAACCCAAAATGGTGATTCATGTGGCGTTGCCGTATCAGGATTTGACGATTATGGATGCTTGTCTGGAAGCGGGCGTGCATTATTTGGACACTGCTAATTATGAACCAAAAGATGTCGCAAAATTTGAATATAGCTGGCAATGGGCGTATCAGGAGCGTTTTGAAAAAGCAGGTTTAATGGCGGTTTTAGGTTGTGGATTTGACCCGGGCGTGACGAGTGTTTTCACGGCACACGCGGCGAAATACCATTTTGATGAAATGCAATATTTGGACATCGTGGATTGCAATGCAGGCGACCACGGCAAGGCGTTTGCTACGAATTTCAACCCAGAAATCAACATCCGCGAGGTGACGCAAAAAGGGAAATATTGGGAAAATGGAAAATGGGTAGAGACGGAACCACACGCCATCGGAAAAATGTTGACGTATCCGGGCATCGGTCCGAAAAAGTCATATGTGATTTATCACGAAGAGTTAGAATCGTTGGTCAAAAACTTCCCAACCTTGCAACGGGCGCGGTTTTGGATGACATTTGGCGATGAATATTTGACGCATTTGCGAGTGATTCAAAATATAGGTATGGCAGGAATTGAACCCGTGAAATTTAAAGGCATAGATATTATTCCGTTAGAGTTTTTGAAAGCGGTGCTGCCGAATCCGGGCGATTTGGGGGAGAATTATACCGGTGAAACTTCGATTGGTTGTCGCATTCGAGGATTGCAAAATGAAAAAGAAAAAACATATTACGTTTGGAATAATTGTAGCCATGAAGCTGCGTATAAAGAAACGAGGACGCAAGCGGTCTCTTACACAACGGGCGTTCCAGCCGTGATTGGCGCGATGATGATGCTCACGGGCGAATGGACGGGCGCAGGTGTTTATAATGTTGAACAACTCAACCCTGACCCTTTCATGGAAAAACTAAATGAATGCGGACTGCCTTGGCACGAAGCGGAGAATATTGACCTTGAATTATAATGTCTGAACCATGATTCTTCTGATTTAATGATTAATTTGATTGGCTTATCCATAAAAAAAGGATAATCAAGCCAATCGTTAAATCCCGTGAATCAAGGTTCTGACAACTAAGCGACATGAACACATTAATACACAAACACATTAACACAATTGTATGAGCGAAGTAAAGGAATCATTAAATTTTATAGAAGAAATTATAGAAGAAGACATCAGCAATGGCAAACACGCTGCACGAGTGCACACGCGCTTCCCGCCGGAGCCCAATGGCTATTTGCATATTGGTCATGCAAAGGCAATTGTGTTGAATTTTGAAATTGCCAAGAAATATGGCGGCAGTACGAACCTGCGGATGGACGATACCAATCCAACGACAGAGAAAACCGACTATGTTGAGAATATTAAAAATGACATCCAATGGCTTGGTTATCAATGGGATGGCGAAGTATTATACGCATCAGATTATTTTCAACAATTATATGAGTTTGCTACAAAGTTGATACAAAGAGGCTTGGCATACGTAGATGATTCTACCCAAGAGGAAATTGCCGAACAGAAAGGAATGCCGACTGTGCCAGGCAAAGAGAGTCCATATCGCAATCGTTCGATAGAAGAGAATTTGAAGCTATTTGAAGGGATGAAAAATGGCGATTTTGTAGACGGCTCAAAGGTTTTACGCGCCAAAATTGATATGTCTTCACCGAATATGCACTTTCGAGACCCCGTATTATATCGCATTAAACATGAACATCATCATCGCACGGGCGATGCGTGGTGTATTTACCCGATGTACGATTTTGCGCATGGACAGAGCGATTCTATTGAAAATATTACGCATTCTTTATGTTCTTTAGAATTTATTCATCACCGTCCATTATACGATTGGTTTATTGAGCAGTTGGATATTTTTCCATCTCGGCAGATTGAATTCGCCCGGATGAACGTAGAATACATGATTACGAGCAAGCGGAAATTGTTGAAATTGGTAGAAGAAAATCACGTCACGGGCTGGGATGACCCGCGAATGCCCACCATTGCAGGGATGCGCAGGCGCGGTTATCCGGCGGCAGGTATTCGAGAATTTTGCAATCGCGTGGGCATTGCCAAACGAGAAAATCTGATTGAATTGGAATTGTTAGAATTTTGCGTTCGCGAAGAACTAAATAAAAGCACGCCGCGTGTAATGGCAGTTTTAGACCCGATAAAAGTTATTATTACCAATTATCCGCAAGGACGAGTAGAAGAAATGGAGGTTGAAAATAACCCAGAAGATGAAAGTGCTGGAATGCGTAAAATGCCGTTTTCCAACGAATTATACATTGAACAAGATGACTTTATGGAAAATCCGCCAAAAGGATATTTCCGACTCTCGCCGGGTGGAATGGTACGTTTGAAAGCAGCTTACATTATAAAATGTGAAGAAGTTGTAAAAGATTCAAATAATAATATCATAGAATTGCATTGCACCTACATCCCCGAAAGTCGCAGCGGCTCGGATACATCCGGCTTGAAAGTAAAAGGTACCATTCATTGGGTATCAGCGAATCACGCATTGAAAGCGGAAGTACGAATGTATGACAAACTCTTCACCGACTCGGAACCCACCAACCACGAAGACCGAGATTATCTCGAATTTTTCAATCCCGATTCTTTAAAAGTGATTGAAAAAGCCTACGTGGAGCCGAGTTTGAAAGATACCCAAGCAGGCACGCAAGTGCAGTTTATGCGTAAAGGCTACTTCACGGTTGACCGTGATTCGACACCAGAAAAATTGATATTTAATTTGACGGTAGATTTGAAAAGTAGCTATAAAAAGTGAGGAGTGAATGGTGAATCGTATAATGGTCACGATTCACCACTCATTATTCACCACTCCCTACCTTCTCCACCACGCTTCGATGCGGATAATGCGAGTTTCACCTTCTGGCAAAGTCACTTGCGCTTTGTTGTCGCAGTTATCGCCAAAGCCGTAGTCAATCGTAGTCGTGTTGCTGTTTCTGGTTATTTGGCGGATACCATTTTTAATCCACGGGCAGCCCGTCGCTTTCACGAGTGGCTCGATGATATTGGCGCTATACGATTTTCCGTTGCGGTTGGTGCCGGAGGAAGAACCAGTAATTTGAAACACATCATCGAAAATTCGGGGCGTGTTTGCACCGACGGTTTGTGCGTAGGTATGCTCCGCTTGCAAGTTGGCGACTTCGCCATTTGGGTACGTGATTTTCACGTTGAATTTGCGGCTGAAAGAAGCACTGCCATTGTTTACCAAGGTGGTTGTGCCTTCTACTTTCGCGCTATCCACATAATAATTTTCTAATATGATGGTACGAGTAGCGCCTTGTTGATTCAATGTATCGCTTTGTGTAATAATAATTTTACCACTTTTTAATCTGCCGCGTGGCGTGTTACAGCCTGCGCCGTAATCAAGCGTGATTGTTTTTGGGAAAATATTACCGGTTGGCGTGACTGTTTTGGTCGGACAATCATTTCGGATTTCTACCCCGCCATTCAATTGATTGTCAATCACTTCGTTCACTTCATCTTCTAAATCAAATACGACATCTTCGATAGAAGTCAAGTCCTCACTGGTCATTACGGATTCGTCGGTCGTTGTCGTTTCGTCATCCGTATCGTCATTACAAGCGGTAAATGTGAACATTAGAGTCAATAATAGAACTGTGAAAAATGCGAGCTTTTTCATAATAGATTGATCATTTTTGGTTATAAAATAATGGAAATAAAGTGGGGGTTGGAAAAACGTGCACATTCTAACAACCAAATAGGTAGAAATTTAACATTTCATTCGCCTATCGTTTTTAATTGTAGAGTAGACTTTGACAAAAGGAGAAGGTTTAATCAGGAGAAGAATTTTTTTTTGAAAGTGGAACTACTA
>CAZJXN010000143.1:0-13579 GCA_964549655.1 uncultured Saprospiraceae bacterium | reverse complement strand
ACTCGATATGGTACACTACCAGCATCTTATCATAAGCATATGAACACTTATGGGTGTTTTATTTTGAAATACTGCTGGAATAAGTATTTAATTTTTAGCAGATGCCGATTTGCAAAACAAAATTACAGGTATAAAAAAGGACAGAAGTCTATTTTCAGGTAGGCAAACGTATAATTTATGCTTTATTTAATATGAAAAGAAGAATGGGTAGTTATCGTTCTGCCACGTACTCGGTAGGTGTTTTTTTGAAATGTTGCTGAAAACACTTGCTAAAATAGCGTGTATCCCGAAAACCAACTTTGTAAGCCACCTGCGAAACGTTGAGCTTGCGTTGCTCCAAGAGTTGGGCAGCCCTTTTCATACGCAGGGTTTTCATAAAATTATTTGGAGTCTGGTCGGTCAGCGCCTTGAGTTTGGTAAACAACAGCGGGCGGCTCACGGTGAGTTCATAAGCAAACTGTTCTGCCGTGAAATCAGGATTTTCGATGTGCTTTTCTGCTATTTCCAAAACTCGGTGGAGAAACATTTCATCGGCAGAAGTAACGGTGATTTCTTTGGGTTCAAAGTGCATGACCCGCACAAATTTTTCGCGCATATTGCGGCGATTTTGCAGCAAGTTTCGCACCCGCAGGCGCAGTTCCTCCGCATGAAACGGCTTGGTGACGTAGTCATCCGCGCCGTTCTCCAAGCCTTCTATTCTAAAATTTTGCTCGGTACGCGCCGTCAGCAAAATAACAGGAATATGACTGGTTTTGAGGTTGGTTTTCGTTTTGTTGCACAGGGTATTGCCATCCATGTGCGGCATCATCACATCGCTGATGAGGAGGTCGGGCAGCACTTTTTTCGCCAGCGCCAGCCCTTCTTTCCCATCGGCGGCAGTCGCTATCCGATACGCGCTTCTAAAAATACTTTGAATGTAATGGCGTACTTCTGCATTATCTTCTACGATCAATAACAACGGCAACGCTGCGCTCAAAATTTCGGACGTTTCTTCCGGCTCATTTAAATCAAAACTCGTCATCTCATCAGCCGATTGTTCGACCGCGTTTGCCATCATTACTACTTCTTTATTTGCTATTTCTTCCGCTTTCAAATGCGCGTGACCCAACGGCAATGTCACCACAAAAGTCGCTCCCTGCCCAACAACGCTTTCCACCTTTATTTTTCCGTGATGCAATTCTATCATTTGTTTGGAAAGCGCCAACCCGACACCGGAGCTTTTCACATGGACGTGCGAAAGGGCTACTTTTTGATAAAATCGCTTGAAAATTTGCTCGTGCAATTCCGGTTTGATGCCATTGCCGTTGTCTTGTACTTTGATTTCCACACGGTCTTGATGCGGTACAAGTTGTAACAAAATCGTGCCTCCGTCGGGTGTGAATTTGAACGCATTGGACAGTAAATTGAAAAATACCTTTTCTAACTTGTCTGGGTCAAACCAACCGTTCATTTTCTGCGCACTGAAAGCGGTAGTCCATATTGCGCAGCCGAGCGCTTTCTGCAAAAGACAGGTAAATATCGTGCAAAAAAGCCACGAGATTGGTTTCAGCAGCTTGCATTTGCTCGTGGTCGGATTCCAGCTTACGGAAAGTCAAAATCTGGTTGACCAAATTGAGCAGGCGTTGGGCGTTGCGCTGCACAGCACTCAGTTGCCGATGCACCCCGTTGTCTTGATATTTTTGCAACACTTCTTCTAAAGGTCCCAAAATCAGCGTCAGCGGCGTACGAAATTCGTGGGTAATGTTGGTAAAGAAGCGCAGTTTCATTTCATTGAGTTCTTCCTGCTGTTGCTTGGCAAATTGTTCCAATTGTAAACGATGCCGCAATCTTATAAAGTGAAACACGCCGTACAAAGCGCCCGCCAGCAGCAAAGTATAAATCAGATACGCCCAGCCCGTAAGCCAGGGGGGCGGCAAGGTTTGCATGGTTAAATCACTCATTTTTCGGCCAATCGCTGAATGTCTATCTCTTTGTCCAATGCCGCTTCATCCATCAAAAGCGCTGTCAACTGACGAGCAAAAAATGGAGCAAGCGATGCGCCCTTGGTGCCCAAGCCATTGAAGATGCCGAGTTGCGGAAATTGTGGGTGCAAACCGAGGAACGGGCGGCGGTCGCGCACGGTGGGGCGAATGGCGGCAAGGTGGTCTATGATTTCAAATGGAACTTGGAGTAAATTTTGTAAATGTTTTAATAAATAACTTTTTCCTTCTTCAGAGGGTAAATCGTTGGTGTAGCGAGAATGGTTGGTCGCGCCGACCCAATATAAATCGTCTTTTCCGAGCGGTACGATGAAAATCTGCTGCTTTAATATTTTTTCAAAACCGGAATCAGGAATGCGGACGATGAGTGCTTCGCCTTTGTCGCCATGAAAGGGTAAATAATTGAAATATGGGTTTTGCATAGCTTTTGCACCTTCGCAAAAGATGAGTTTATCAGCCGTAATATTTTTATAGCGAACGCCTTGTTTTGCAAGAATTAATTGTTCAAAATCAAAAACTCCATTTACAATTCGATTTTCTTTTTGTAAATAATTTCTATAATTTTCAATCAGTAAAGGTAAATGGACTTGTGCGCCTTGCAAGACTTCGCCATAACCAAATGCAGGATTTGTTTTACTTTTATAATTACCTACTTCTGCTTTGTCCGCAATATATTTTTGGTAGCCCGGCTCTACGCTGTGCAGCAGCCAGTCATTTTCTTCTTTTACATTGGCAAAGGTGCGGATTACATTTCGTTCGTTGTAAAATTGAATTTGTAATAAATTTTCTAAGTCTTGATACGTTTGCTTTGCAAAAGGTAATAATTCGTTAATTTTCCATGATTTCACATAATGCCTGCCAGTTATGGGGTTAATAATACCCGCCGCAGCCTTGGAAGCAGCGCCCGCATGATGATTGTCAATGACGATGACATTTTGACCGGCTTTTAACAGAAAATAAGTTAGTAATGTCCCGGCGATACCCTGTCCTACAATTAGATAGGTTTCATTTTTTTGATCCAAAATTTTATTTTTAATACAAAGATAATTCATTTGTAACATTACTATTCTATCAAATGGTCTTCTATTGGCTTCCCATGTTGGATTTCATACATACGTGCCTGACATTTTTTACAACTCAACAGATGCCGTTTTACATCTGCATACGCTCGATGGTATTTTTTTAATTTGCCAGTAGAAATATCACGTAAGGTCTCCTCTTCTACACATTTATTATCATTATAAACATTATACAATACCCGCCAAGTGATATAAACAAAAATAAGTACCGCACTTATAACAAAGATATAATATCTCATACTATTTTAATAATAAACCTTGCGGCGTGCCTTCTCAAAACATTGAATCAAGCGGTCAAAATCACGCTCGTCATTGTACACATGAGGCGCCACTCGAATAGACGTACCACGAACTGAAACATACACTTGATGCTCCGCAAACGCCTGACTCAACGCTTGAAAATCAAATAACGCATCGTCTAATCTTGTACCAAACAAATGACCGCAGCGCGTGGTTTCATCTTCGACCTTGCAACCGAGTTCTTGTAATATTTCTAATGGCTTACGGCTTATATTTTTACAATAAGTTTGAATATTTATAACTTTCCATGCTATAATTTGCTCTAAAGCAGCGATTAACATGGGCACCAGTACAAAATTACTCTGCTCCCCAACGGAATAGCGCCCTGCGCCGGGCTGATACGCAGGTTCATATTTGACAAGCCCTCTGAAATCTTCACTATTCAAGCGGTTTATCCAATTTTCTTCGATTGGAATGCCATTATCAAAATACGATCCGTAGTAAGCCAGCGCCGTCGAATACGGTCCAAAAAGCCATTTGTAACTGGCGCAAATCAACGCATCGGGTTGTAATAATTTTACGTCAATCGGCAGTGCGCCAACAGATTGCGTGCCATCAATAACTAATAATGCACCAACTTCACGAGTCTTTTGACGAATCGCCATCAGGTCAAAGCGCGTCCCGTCTGCCCAATGCGCATTTGCAATAGCGACCATGCGCGTGCGCTCGTCAATAGCGTGGAGAATGGCTTCGTTCCAAGCCTCGGTACGATTAGTAGCAATAGGAGCAGCCACCACGCGCAGTTCCGCATTCGCTTCTTGCGTGAGACGTTGCCAACTATAAATATTACTCGGAAACTGGTCTTCGGCAACCATGATATTATCGCCTGCTCTTAATTTTACATTTTTAGCGACCGTAGCAATTCCATAAGACGCAGAAGGTATAATTGCAATACGTGTTGGATCAGAAGCATTTATAATATTTGCAAAAAGGGATTTTAATTTTATAACCTCTGTAAAAAAGTCAACCGGTTGTACCATAAATGGTAAATTCTTGTGCGAAACTGCCTGAAAACCAGCCGTTTCTACACTGCGTAGTTGAGGAGAAAGATAAGCACAATTTAAATAAGTGACGTCGTCGGGTAATTGGAATAAGTGTTTTTGAGAAGTGAGCATTGTACACTGATTTTTATGATATCCTTAATTTTATGATTTCCCCTAATAGGTGTGGCATATTTTGGAAATATGCCACACCTTGATCACGCAAATAAATCATAAATAACCTTAATCATCCTAAAAATCAGCGTACAATCTACAAAAATAATTGCTTTCCATCTTTTATAATAAATGGATTCTCTTCCAAGCCTCCCGTTACACATCGAAGCCAAAGCAGCGCACCGGCGGGCACATTATCAAATGTAATAAATCTACCAACAGCTATTTTAGAATCTAATTTCACCCATTTTTTATCCCAATAAAAAAGTAAATAAGTTTTGCCGGGTATAATAATATTGGTGTCATTACGTGGGCAAAAACGGATTTTATGAATAGATTGTGGCGTACCTAAATCAAGGCCAATCCAAGCGTTTTTCGTTTGCGTGCTGGCGTAATAAGAATCCCAATCGCCGTCGGTTATTACCTCCAAATTTACGCCTTTCATTGGCGGCGTTCCAAGCACAGTTCCCTCCAGTTTCTTTTCTTTTCCAGCTTCCATTGTACATAATTCAAGCTCCGCTATATCGGCTCCGTTTGAGCGGTCAGGCGCACCCGCATAGCGCACATAACGATAGGATTGGGGTGTAGCAAATTGGATACTGTCCATATAAACTGGCGCACTTTTTATAATATGTAAGGTCTTTGCATCACTAAAATCCGCTTTATTGGCTCCTTCAAAGCGTCCACGTACCATTTTATTAAAATGATTAATGGTGTATGCAAACAGAACGGATTTACGAGGGATATTCACCTTTTGCAAATTCATTACATCCGGCTTGATTTCTTGCTGTTGTCCATGCTTCAAATGAAAAAGATTAGCTAATGGAATCGTTTTGTTATTCACAATCGCCATCGGTAGGTATAACATATTTTGACCCATATTTTTAAACGTAGCTTGCTTTCCTTCTATTTTAGCAATGGCAACCGGCATCCATTCTAATTTATTAAAAACACCCAAATAAGCAAAATGTATATCAGCAGAAATATTTTCAAATTGAATAGTTACATCTTTACAATCTTTTAAATAATGGCTTGTTACATCTTTGAATCGTGGATTTTGAAACATTTTTATAATTTCATCCGCGTGCTCATCCGCTAACAGGGAAGCCAATTCCGGGTCGCTGTACGTCAACTGGCGGTACACTTTTGGAATGGTTTTGAGCGTATCAAACATTACATCAGCCGGTAAATATTTAGTGCCGATAGAATCCATTGTGAACCGAGAGGAAGGAATGAGTCCCTGCGGGCTTGCCAGGCTATCTCGGTCGCCGTAGCACCAGTAGGATTTGCCGTCTTTGTCGAGCGCGACTGCCCAAGCGTGCCCGTAATTTTTGTTGCCCCACATCGGTATCATATCTCGATACGCAGGAATGCCGTGCGCACGCAAAGCACTTATGATAACGGAAGACATGATATCGCAAGTACCAACTTTACAATCTATAGTATGACTGTATTTTGGTAGAAATGGATAGTGCCAACGCGTACTCATCTGATAATCAGGCGCTACGTGCGCATTAATCAAGCCAAAAACGCGACGCATATCGGTAGTACCTTTGAGACTATCGGTTAGCCAATTAAAATGTTGAGTAAATAAAGGACGCCAATCTTCTAAGGGTTCGTTTCCCACTCGATACGGTAAAATGCCTTTACAAAAGGAGTCAAAATCAATGTCTTTCGACCAAGGATTGGTGCGCCACGCTTCAAAAGCCAAGTCAATATTTTTTATTAAAAACGCCGCTGTTACTTGTTCTGTATCTTTTATTACTTCCAAATCTTCCGCCACCAGTACACCGCCATAGTTATCTTTAAATTCTTTGAAAGCCGCGCCAATAGCAGGATAAGTTTGTAACCCACATATTTTTTCAAAGACTTTATCGTACGCTGCTATTTCTTTTCCTGTGTAACTATAGCCGAACTGCATATTTTCTATTAAATAGAAAGCTGCTTTCAATTTTAAACTGTCCCCTGATTCTTTATAATGCTGAATAATTTTTTCCAATTCTTTACGATTACTACCGGCTTCTGCTAATACTTCGTTAATACCCGTTTTAGAGCGATTGCAAGCAGTGAAAGTTATAAGCATTATTATAGAAAAAAACAATAACTTATGGAGTGACATAACGCAGGTATTTAAATGTATATACGAGCTTTTTGGAATATAGTTACGTTCCTTATCGAATAATTATTCGTTGACTTTCAATCATTCGATTCTCCTTGTAAATCAATACAATATACACACCTGCCGTTAGTTTCGCTACGTCTATTCGTTCATTTTGTAAAGGGGTGAGTGACTGCACTTCCTGTCCATTACTATAAAAAATACGATAGTTCAAATTATCGGATGCTGTCCTATTTTTTGCCCAAATCATCGTATCTGTTGGGTTGGGCGAAAGCGCAATCGTGCTCGTCCATTGGGGCGAACGGGTAGCAGTAGTGGTAGTTGCAAATAACCATTTATAAGCTGCCGAAAACTCGCGCGCCCAATACCACTCGCTATGCTGCCCATCAGGATGCGTCACGCGCTGAATTTCATTTTCATTAAAACCTGCATTGCGTAATGTATTATACATTGCATTTACGTCCGCTACAACCGAACCGCCATCTTCTAATTGCCCTGCAAGCAAGTAAATACGCATATCGGCGCGCTTGCCCGTACTGCTCACATGCGTGTAAGACTGCGGCGCAAACCATAATGCGGGTGAAAAAATACCCACTTTACTAAATACATCTTGATATTGGATGCCTGCATATAATGAAATGAGTCCACTCATAGAAGAACCCATGATACCCGTGTACTCCCGTTCCGGTTTAGTTTTATAATTTGCATCAATATAAGGCTTGAGCGTTTCTACCAAAAATTGCACATATTCATCGCCCTGACCGCCGCCGTAACGCGCATTCACCCAAGGTGAATATTCATTCAAACGCTCGGCGCCACCATTGTCAACGGCTACTGCAATCGCGCCTTTATCTCCATTTTGAAATAAAGTATTTAGTGCTTCATCCACCTGCCACTCGCCGGAAAAGCTGGTTTTGGCATCAAATATATTTTGAGCATCATGTAAATAAAGCACTGGGTAACGTTGATTAGAAGCATCATAATTAGGTGGTAAATAAATCCAAATGCGCCGGGTTCTATTTAGTTGTGGCATAAAGAAATCTTGTGAGACGATGCGCACATTGGCAGCAGCGGTGCTATTTCCAGCAGAAGCAGGCATTTCCCAGCCAGCTATTGTTACTTCCACTGTTTGGGGTTGTCCATTGTATTGAAATGTACGATTCGCGCGTTGTCCGCCTTGTGCCGTGCCTTCTGTTTTGTCCCAGTTCCCGCGTGTAAATTTAAATTCTACTGTGCCAATCGGTGGATTTATTATAATTTGACGTGTACCATCTACTTGTTTTTTCAAAATATAATTCGGTGCGCCGGGATTCCAGTTATTAAAATTTCCAGCAATGTAAATAGAATCATTTGTAGGTGTATTGACTGGAATAGAATTGATTTTAATCGTGAGTTGTGCAAATATAAATGTGGCGTATAATATAGCTAAAAAGATTATTACAAATTTTTTCATGATCGGTTTTTTGAATTTATTTGCAGCAAAAGTAAGTTTTTTCACGCAAAGATGCAAAGTTTTCTCTTTTCATTTCATCTCTTTTTACAGCCCTTACACATTTTTTATCACGTAAAGCCGCAAAGTCGCAAAGTTTTCTCTTTTCATTATATCGCTTTTTTTCTTAGCTACTTTTACAGCCATGAGCGCAACAAATATCCAGTATCTTAAATATTTTAACATTCACCCAACCTTTTTCAAACGCCCGTCTGTCTACTTGATTGACTTCCAATTATTACATACTTTCAAAAACTCATTCCTATGTGCAGATTATTACACCTTCGTTTTTTATTACTACTTGGCACTTTGGCGGTAAGCCTCGGCGGCTGTTTACAAGATGAATGTGACGGTACGCGCGTTTTTATACAATTTGAACCGGTTTACAAAACAGAAGCCGAAATCCGACAAGAAATTACAACGGAAAAGCCGCGTACCTTGAAAAATCCTGGAAAAATTTATGTGTATGGCGATTATTTGTTTGTAAATGAATATCTGGAAGGCATTCACGTTATTGATAATAAAGACCCAAAAAATCCAATAAATATTTCTTTTATTAATGTTGCAGGTAATGTGGATATGGCAGTACACAATAATATGTTGTATGCTGATCATTATATTGACCTCGTTACTATTAATATCTCAAATCCCGTGGCAGCAACGGTAAGTGATATAACTGAAAATATTTTTCCCGCACTTGGTTTTGATGCTAATCGTGGTTATATCGTAGCGTACGAAGAGGTAGAAGTGCACCAGAATGCGCCTTGCGACTGGCAAGGTGGCTGGTTTGAGCGAGGTGGTGCTGTGTTTGTAAACCAATTTTCGCTGGAAAGTTTCGCCGATTCTAAAGGTGGCAACGTGCGGGGAGCGTCTGTGAGCGGCAACGGTACGGGCGGTTCTATGGCGCGTTTTACACTGTACGACCATTATTTATACACCGTGGATAATAACAGTTTACGCGTTTTTGATGTAAAAAATGCCGCTGCACCACAATTAGCAAATACCGTTCAAATTGGCTGGAATATCGAAACCATTTATCCGTATAAAACAAATTTATTTATCGGCTCCAGAAGTGGTATGTTTATTTATGACAATGGTAATCCGTTGTTTCCCACGCAGTTATCGGTTTTTCAGCACGCACGTGCGTGTGACCCTGTTTTTGTAGAAGGTGACCTCGCATACGTGACGCTGCACGCGGGTACGGCATGTGACGGGTTTCAAAATCAATTGGACATTATAGATATTTCTAATTTAAAAAGTCCAAAATTATTAAAAACGCACCAAATGCACCGTCCGATGGGTTTATCGGTTATAGATGGTATCGTGTATCTTTGTGAAGATGATCAAGGTTTGAAAGTATTGGATGCAAAATTCTGGGGTAAGCTTAATTTATTATCGCATTTAAAACATTTAACGACTTATGATATCATTGCATTACCGACGGATAATAGGGCAATTGTAGTGGGTAAAGATGGGTTGTATCAATTTGATATCAGCAATCCAGCGAAGTTGAAAGAATTGAGTCGGATTCCGGTAATTAAATGATATTGGGATATTTGCCCTCATGGCGTTTTTATCTCCCGCAGATTTCGCAGATTTTATTTTCGCTTTTTACTTGGTCGCTCAATCGCTACTTCTCCTTTGGGTTAGCGCGTACAGAAACGCTGTAAAAAGTGCAAGTAAAAAATCTGCGAAATCTGCGGGAGAACCTACATTTGGCGGGCATTCAATACAAATTGTCTATCAAATCATTCGTTAAATCTAAAAAATATGCAGCGCGTTCTTTTACTTCTCATTTTTGTTGGCAGTTTAACAATCGGGGCTGCACAGGCGCAAACGCATTACACCGATTCGCTATGGCTGCACGACGGTGCGGTACTCACGGGCAAAATTCATCGCTACAATAAACGTGGAAATATCATACTGGAAACGCCGAATCGTTATTTACAAGAGATTCATGCACGAAGTATAGCGCGCGTTTCTATTTACTCGTTTGTTTCGGCGAAAGCTGCTAAAAAGGGAGCGCAAATTCGTTCTGAAAGTCCGGCAGACCCTTGTGATAAGCCTTATAATTTTAAAGAAAAAGGTTTATATAATGTAACTTACGGCAGCGGTTTGGCAGGTATTGGTTATAATAATATAACGGAAATAGGATTTGGTATTAATCATATCGTTGGTTATCAATGGAATAGAGGAATCGGAACGGGTATTGGAATCGGATTAGAAAATTTTTCTGCGGATAACGCCAACGGTTCGCTACTTTTCCCCGTCTATGCCGAAATAAGAGGATATTTATCACCAAAAAGATGGTCGCCCTATTACAGCTTGAGTGCCGGTTATGGCATTGCTACCAAAGATGAAGAACGCGGTTTGACAGGCGCTAAAGGTGGATTTCGCTTGCATCCTGCGTTTGGCGTGCGAATGGGCGCGCGAGACGATGTGAATTTTTTATTTGATGTAGGTTACGTTTTTCAAAAAGTAGAATTGACAAGAATTTATAATACTTGGTCGCGCGACTCCGTCATTCAGGACATTTGGTACAAGCGGCTGAGTATACGATTAGGAATTATTTTTTAAAAAGAAGATAGGAGAATGGGAAAATAGGAGAATTCACAAGCTGCGTGCACTCCATTCTATCCCCTTATCCTCTCAAGAAGATAGGAGGATTGGGAGATAGGAGAACGCAAGCCGCGTATCCTCCCCTCTTCCTATCCTCTCATCCTCCCCGAAAATTATGGCAAAACCCGAGCAATATTCGGAAGAACAGCTGGTGAAAGGTTGTGTGGACAACAACCGATTTTATCAGGAAATGCTTTATCGGCGGTACTTCCCGGCGATGATGCGGATGTGTACGCGCTATACTACCGACCGCGATGTGGCAATGGAAATTATCAATGTCGGCTTTTTACGCGTATTCAAAAAATTAGATACGTTTGCGTTTAAAGGTTCGCTCGAAGGTTGGATTCGTAGATTGATATTTCATAGTTTGTCCGATTATTTTAGAAACCAAAATCAACCCGTTTATTTTTTGGATGTTGAAGAGCGCGATGCGCCTGTGCGCGAGTCGTCCACGAATAATCTGTATTTTGAAGACATTATTAAATTGGTAGATATGTTGCCCGATGCCACGCGGGAAGTGTTTTATTTATACGCCATCGAAGGGTACACTCATGCTGAAATCGGGGCGCAAATGAAGATAAGCGACGGCACTTCCAAATGGCATTTGTCAATGGCTCGAAAAAAATTAAAAGAATTGATTCCACTTTACTACAACTCTACGAACTATGCCGGATAAGAGGATTGATGACGAATTTGTAAATCAGGGTTGGGAACAGATGCGGGCAGTGCTCGACCGCGAAATGCCCGAAGAAAAACGCAGACGATTGGTTCCCGTGTTTTGGATGTGGGCGGCTGCGGCATCCGTGCTGTTACTGCTTTCTGCTGGCTTGGGTTGGTGGCAATGGCAAAACCAAGCGACGCAAGAATCCGTAGCGGCTGTAAACCAAGCGGGTCGTGCGACCACCGCCGAGGAAGACTGTGATGAAATTATAAAAGGTACGAATAGTCCAATTGTAGTTGAAAATTCACAAACGAAAGATAATCAAGGGAAAGCGATGCGTGACCGCAATGTTGCGATACTTGATTCTAAAACATCGCTGACAACCGTTCCTCCTACTCCTCTTTTGCAAAAAAACACCACTAAAAAGTTTGCAGAAAAATCGGAAAATAGTTTAACAATTGTTGAAGTACCCGTTTTAGAATCAACAAACACCGCCACTTCGAAAGCGATACCGCAAGCTTTTAATATAACAAATCCTACCATTTTGGAATCAGAAAAATTTGAGAATCAAAGTGTTACGCCACTTCATTCAATCGCCATTGCAGAAGTAGAAACATCGTCGAATGTTGCTTTGCCGGAACCGAAAGTAAAATTAGAATTGTGGGAAGCGGAAACCACATCCGATAAAAAGCAAATTGTTCCTTCTAATTTTAAAATCGGATTAGAATTGGCTACATATGCCTCCCAAAGTGCTGCGCTAGATGGCTACGCCGGTGGTGCTGTGGTGGATGTTCCGATTCAAAGTAAGCATTTGAACTTACGAGCAGGTGTGAATTTTAATGCGCAACAGCGATATTTTGATTCGAATTTATCCAACGTGACTGAAATGGATAACTCAGGTTTTGTCCCTACAAAAGTTGAAGTAGATCCGAATCCTGAGCTAAGTATGAATGCACAGCAGTTGAGTTTTCCAATTACATTGCAATATAAACCGCGCCGCTCGTGGGGATTGGAAGGTGGTTTGCAAGCCTCTTATTTGTTGAATGCGCGAAATTTGAAAGGGGCGGAGGCGTATCAAACAAGAGTTGGTGTTGCAAATGGAAGTAGCACTGTGAATACCTTATTAGATAGATTATTTAATAACAGTAATAATGTATCCGGTACAAATGTTTACACGCAGGATTCTGGAAATAATAAGGTATCTATCAATCAGTTGAATCGCTTTGATGTAGCGGTGAGTGCCGGTTTTGGTTATTATCCAACGCAAAATATTGGCGTGCGTTTGCAGTATCAGCGTGGCTTGATTGACCTTTTAAAATCAGATGATTTTGAGGCATTTGGTAATAACGTTCGGCTTTCGGCAGTGTATTTCTTTGGCAAAAAGTGATAAAAACAGAGAAAAGATGACATCTTTTAAAAAGATGTCATCTTCCAGCTCGTCCTCCTATTCTCTCCCTCCAATTCTAAATTTCATCCCAAAACCAATCTGAAAAAGGGAATCATTAAAACCGGTGTCTGAATTGCTCAAGCCATAGTAACCAATATCCACGCCATATTTCGTGCGTCGTCCCATCAAAAAACCTACATTTGTACCAAAATAATTGATTAAACCGGAGGATTTGCCAAACGCCGTTCCCCACTGTCCCACATAACGCGGCGCGACGTACAAGTCCAAATTATCCGTCGGATGAAAGGAAGCGTATAATGGAATTTGAAAATTATACAATCCGCCAGTGCCAGTTATAAATCCGAATAATCCCAAGCCGAAGCCCGTTGCTACTGCCACCGGCGATTCTTGGTCGCCTACGAGTTGAAATTTTACATCTGCATAAATATTAAGATTTGTATTGGCTCGAATACCAAAATCAATTCGGTCTGTAACGCCATAGCGACCGCCAATCTCAAGCGTAGGAGCGAAAATACTAAAATCTCCACTGTCTATTGAATCGGAATTTTCACTTATTTCATCAAAATCAGGCGTACGCGTGCCATTTACGGAGAACATGATTTCGCCAGACTCTGCGCCTACAGTGCGTCCGGTTTGGAAGCCACTGATGGAAGCGCAACTGTTCCACAAAGTTATTATAGTTGTACAAGCAATTATTTGTGAGATTATTTTTTGTTTCATTTGATTCATTTTTTGATGGTTCCGTCTGAAAAGCCTATACGAACGAGTGTA
>CAZJXN010000142.1:0-13635 GCA_964549655.1 uncultured Saprospiraceae bacterium | reverse complement strand
GTATTTAAAACGCCGTCATTGGGTGGATTCTGCGTTGCTAAAACATTGAGTCTATCGTCATAAGCGTACAAAGTAGCCGCCGTGCTACCGATGAAGCTATTCGTGTAAGCGACCGAGCCAATCGTAGGCGTTTGGGAAGCGTTTTGGTCTGCTGCTGCAAATTTTAAATCTAAATCAGTTGCTGCAATGCCGCCGGTCACTGGATTCAAACGATAATTTTTACGATTAGAACCTTCTACCCGAATTCTATCTACCGTCGGATTGAAATCAAAACCAATGGGCGCTGTACCCAAATCCAAAGTAATCGGAGCTGTACCAACCGCCGTTGCTACGCCGGTTTGTAAGTTGATGGTGTACAGCCGCGCCTCCCCATTGGTGCTATTGTAACCTAATCCAAACAATTCACCTGTATTGGGACGGAAATCGGTTCCGACCAACATTTGTCCAACCGCAGTGCCTGTGATCGCGACCAAACTGCGAATCGCGTCCGGCTGTTTAGAATCAAATGAAATTAAATTATTATTCGTCGTAACGGCATAAATCAAGTCGCCAATAAGCGACGCATTCGTAGCGCGTAGCTGAATGAACACGGCAATGTCACGTATTGGAATGCCAAGCCCAACTCTACCTACTAAAGTCGCTGCGCCGGTTTGTAAATTTATCGTGTAAAAATTATCAAAGTTGCTATCCCAATTTCCAATATTTGCAACTAAGAAAGCGGTATTTGTATTATTAGTTGAATTAAATGCAATGTCTAAATCGCTGGTGTAATCGGTGGAACTAACAGTGATGCCTGATGTTCCAACGGTATTTAAAACGCCATCATTTGGTGGATTTTGTAACGCTAAAATATTCAATTGATCGTCATAAGCGTATAAAGTCGTGGTAGCCGTGCCGATGAAACTATTGGTGTAAGCCACAGAACCTATAAAAGGTGTCTTCGCTGCATTTATATCCGTAGCTGCAAATTTCAAATCTAAATCAGTTGCTGCAATGCCGCCCGTGACTGGATTCAAGCGATAATTTTTGCGATTGGCACCTTCCACTCTAATTCTATCTACCGTCGGATTAAAATCAAACCCGATCGGACCCGCGCCTAAAGCCAACGTAAAGGTAGCCGTGCCAACCGGAGTCGCCACGCCTGTCTGCAAATTGATGGTGTACAAACGGGATTCGCCATTTGCGCCATTGTAACCCAATCCAAATAACTCGCCCGTGTTCGGACGGAAATCCGTTCCGACTAATGTTTGTCCAGTGGCAATGCCTGAAATCGTAACCAAACTGCGAACGACACCCGGACGGTCGGAATCAAATGAAATTAGGTTATTATTGGTCGTCACTGCGTATACCAAATTGCCCTGCACTGCTTGCGGTACAACGCGACGGATGCGGATGGCGATGTCTTCTACAATGCCGTTGATGCCAATGGTATCCACGAAACGCGTTTCCACGGTGACGATATTCAACCAATAGAAAAGACTTTTATTAATAGATGAATTGCTCACCACGAGGTACGCCGGATTAGACTGTAGCAAGCTATTGTATCGGTCATCATACGCGATGTCTATATCTGCTACTGTTTTGGAATTGAATGGAATATTAAGTCTGGCAACGGTATTTAGAACGCCATCATTGGGTGGATTTTGTATAACAAGTGAGCCTGTGGCTAAATCAATATCGTACAGTGTAGTCGTGGTGGCACCTATAAAGCTATTCGTATAAGCACCTGCAACGACGCGCGGGGTAACACCGGCATTCCGATCTGTACTGGCAAACTTTAAGTCGCCATCTTCAAATGCAATGCCGCCCGTGATAGGATTCAAACGATAATTCGCACCATTCGCGCTGACGACCCGAATGCGGTCTACCGTTGGGTTGAAATCAAAGCCTATGCCACTGGCGGCACCTAATTCTAATTTAATCGTGCTGGTACCGACGGGTGTTGCGACTGCCGTTATCACATTGATAATGTACAAGCGAGCTCGTTGGCTGGACGCATTATAGCCCAATGCAAACAGTTCGCCAGTGTTCGGGCGAAAATCCATACCTACCAATTTCTGTCCGGGAGCGATGCCTTTTATCCTATTTAAGAAGGTAACTTCCTCTGGATTGTCTGCTTGGAAGAAGTACAACTTGTTGTTGGATAGGGCATAAACTGTTTGTCCGATCACTGGTCCGTTTTGTAAGCACAAGAGTGCCAGCAGTGTAACAAGGGTAAGGAGGTAATTTGTACGTTTGGTTTTCATAATTGAAATTAATTTGGTTTAAAAAAATGTAATAAAATGGGTGCGCTACATCATACGATGAGCGTAAACATTTTGTAATATGAATTATAAAATGAGGGTTAAAATTAAAAAATCGGTTTTTGATTTAGATACGTAGCTCCTTGAACAAAGGGGAAAGATGCCGATAGTTTAAAAAAAGATCGAATGTGTATGAGATTATTAAAAGATACGAGAGGAGCAGTGAAAATGGTTTAAAAGTAAATGGATTTTTATAGATTCTTTTTTAAGTTGAGATTAAAATTGAGATTGGTTTGTGAAAGTCTTCGTTTGTAACCACATAGTCCAACCTAATAATCCGCCGCCGGTTACTAAAAGCGCATTCAAACTACCGTGTAAAGCGCGCATAGCAGGAATGTGGAGCCATTCTATCAAAAACCAGTGCCGAATGGCGTATAAAAATGCGAACGTCATGCTCGCTATGAGCGCGATTGACATTACTACCCAAAAGAAACGCACCCAGCCCGTCTTATTATTTTTTTGTATCAAATGTAAATAACCAATTGCGGTACTCCAACCTGCCAGTGTGACCGTCGCCGCTGCACTCATTTCTAACGCAGGTGCTTCCCAAAGCTGCATAACTGTAATGCCCGCAGCGGTCATCGGCACTGCCAATACTGCGAGCCAGCAACCGACTTTCAACCAAACCGACGGATAGTTGAATGCTGCCAATCCCGCCAAAAACGGAAACATAAACCCTGCATAATGAAAATGAATGCCCGTGAGCAACACAATTGCCGGGTCAAAATTTAGCGGTTGAATGCCCAGTCGGTCCGCCATCGTCCACGCGCCGCCGACTATCAAGAATAAGTGCGCCGCTGAAATAGCAACGACTCCAATGTTTCGCGTTTCCGATTGAAAAAAATGCCAGCCCCGCAGCGCGATTAAAAAAGTAAGCAACAGCCACGGAAAAGTCAATACAGCCGCCAATAATCCAGTAGGTAGAAAAAGACCGACCGCCAGTAAAATACCACTCGGTAAAATGCTATATTGTAATGCTTGTTCTAAAATGTACTTTTTGGTGGAAATCATAGGCAATGCGAGCGGTAGCCACACCAAGGCCGCCAAGAGCAAAATAAGTCGCGCCCATTCTTCTTGTTGTAAAGTTGTAAATTGGAACACTACCGCAATGAGCCAAATGAGTAAGCCTATGAGTGCTGTTTTTTGAGAAAAAAGTAAGTTTTGCATTGGGAATTTAGTGATAATGTGGTGCATTTTGAAAATGTGCCACATTTTTATGATATAATAAGTGTGACATATTTCAGAAATGCGCCATACTGTCTTTCATAGCTTGAGCGGAGTCGCGTCGAAAGCGAGCTTGCAGCCGCCGCATGATTGGATACGCCAGTTTAGCGAGCCAGTGACGCGGTCGGGAAAACGCTTTTAGTTCGTACCACACGCTGCCATTATTGTCCTTAGAAACTAAAAATAATTCTTCGCCGGCTTCTACGTGACCGGGTAAAGTGCCATACGCAAATCCGAATTGAGTAGGCTCGTCTATAACGTATACGATGCGGCAGGCATTGCGCCACCAAACACCGAGAAAGTGTGCGTACATAGCAACAGATATATTTTCTTGAATCGGAGCATTTACTGGTAGAATAAGCGTCCAACGGGCGGGAAACATTTGCCAATTCTGAATAGCAATTTTAGCAAGATCGAAATCAGCATCGCCCTCGCCTATTTTTACTTTTATTTGGTCGTTGTCGAAATTAGCAACTTTTTCAGGATGCTGTGTGTGCTGCACATTTTGATAGCTGTAAGGCAGCACCGCTTGAGTTGTTAGGAATGCTTTTACTTTGTCGAGGGTAGGCAGATGCAGGGAAATCATGAGTTTCAATTTTATCTGAAAGATTTGAAAGTAGAACAATATTTGGAGGAAAAGAGTTGACGAAAGGTAGACTTTTTTTTGTGGAAACGGGTGTCGCGTGAGGGATGTAGCGGGTGCCGACCGTAGGAAGGCAGTGCGTAGCACCGGAGCGGAGCGAAGCCCAACGCAGCCCGACCCGTAGGGGCACGCCCAAATTGTCTGAACTGTGATTTGTATGATTTCTTTGGTTGTATTGATGTCCACTGGCTTTCCCATCACCCTATGACCCTATCCTCCTTTTCTGCTCAAATACACGCCCGCCAAAATCAATGCCATACCCGCCAAATGCTGCCAGCCAATGGATTCGCCGTCAAGCACGCCCCAACCGACGGAAACGAGCGGCATCAGATACGCCACCGTAGATGCAAAAACGGGATTGGTCTGCTGAATCAATCGAAAATAGATGAGTGTAGAAAGCACTGTACCTACAAGCGAAAGTAAACTCACATACCCAAACGCTTGCCACGCTTGCGGCTGCGTAGCCATGACGGTGAAAAAATCGGTGCCAAACGCCAGAAAAATAAACGAAATCGTACCCACAATCGTAAAGCCGACCATGCTGATTTCCATAGAAGTGAGGTCGCGGAAAACGGCGGTGACCAGATTCGCATTGATGCCATAACAAATGGTAGCCAGCACTATGAGGAGCGCGTAGCCGATTTCGCCTTGCAAGGAATCAGATTGATTTAACAAAATAAGTGCCGCAGCACCTGCCAAGCCGAGTAGAACGCCGACTAATTTAGAAGCGACAAACGCTGTGCGAAAAATGAAAATACCCAGCAAAAGTGTACATAAAGGCGTGAGCGAATTGAGAATGCCTGCTACCGAACTACTAATGTGCTGCTGTGCAAATGCGAATAAAAAAGATGGTAAAGCACTGCCGCACAGTCCGATGAGTATGTAAAAATGAAGTCGTTTCCAATCCACTTTGCTCCAATTGTAAATTAAAAATGGTAAAAAAGCGGCGGCGGTGATACTTTGTCGCAAGAGTGCTAATTGTATTGGTGAGTATACATTCAAACTTTTTTTAATTAGAATGAACGAACTGCCCCAGATGATACTGAGCAGGGCTAAAACAAGCACGTTTTGAAGACGAGGCGAAGCGGCGACTCGATTTTTTAAGGTATCGGTGGAGGTATTCATGCAAGGAAGGCAGTTAGAAATGAACTTACACAATGATTTTCGGAAATTTTTAGTTCAATAGACTTATGGTTTTTAGCAGGTCAGTGAGATTTAAATACGCTAAACACATTTGGTCATTGGAAAACCGAGTGGTCTTTTTTATTTTGTGCCGCTTAGTAAGCCATCTGATGACTGCGAGTCACCAGATGACTTACCAAGCGTTTACTTCTAACCAACGAATCATGACCAAATCAGACATCAACCGCAGCAAAAACGAAGATGCGATGAAGCTTCTCCTCGCCCGACTTCACCATCGGCTGGAACGCATCTGGCAGGGCGGCGGACAAAAAAAGATAGACAAAGAACATGAGCAAGGCAAGATGACAGCGCGGGAGCGGGTGGCATACTTGATTGACAAAGATTCCGAATTTTTAGAAATTGGTGCGTTTGCTGGGTTTGAAATGTATGAAGAATACGGCGGCTGTCCGGCAGCAGGCGTGGTGGTTGGTATTGGTAGAATAAAAGGACGGCAGTGTATGATTGTGGCGAATGATGCGACGGTGAAGGCGGGCGCGTGGTTTCCCATCGCCGCTAAAAAGAACTTGCGCGCGCAGGAAATCGCCATGGAAAATCGCATTCCGATTATTTATCTCGTGGATAGTGCAGGTGTGTTTCTGCCGATGCAAGACGAAATTTTTGCAGATAAGGAGCATTTTGGGCGTATTTTTAGAAATAATGCCAAGATGTCGAGCATGGGCATTCCGCAGATTGCGGCGATTATGGGGAGTTGCGTGGCGGGTGGCGCGTACTTGCCGATTATGAGCGATGAAGCGTTGATTGTGGAAGGAACGGGTTCGATTTTTTTGGCGGGACCGTATTTGGTGAAAGCGGCAGTTGGAGAAGAAGTGGACAAAGAAACTTTAGGCGGTGCCACAACGCAATCCGAAATTTCCGGCGTGACGGATTATAAAATGCCCGACGACCCAACTTGTCTGGACACCATTAGAGATTTGGTGGATAAAATTGGACATTTTGAAAAAGCCGGTTTTGATAGAATTGAGTCCCAATTGCCCAAAGAAAATCCGGAAGAAATTATCGGCATCATGCCCGAAGAATCCAATCAGCAATACAACACGGTTGAAATTCTCAAACGCATTGTAGATGATTCTAAACTCACTTTTTATAAAGAAGGCTATGGCAAAACCATTCTTTGCGCCTACGCTCGCATTGATGGTTGGGCGGTGGGCATCGTGGTCAACAATCGGGAAGTGGTCAAAAATGCAAAAGGCGAAATGCAATTTGGCGGCGTAATTTATTCAGATTCAGCAGATAAAGCAACGCGTTTTATTTTAAATTGTAATCAGAAAAAAATCCCTTTGGTTTTTCTGCAAGATGTCACTGGTTTTATGGTTGGTACGCGCTCCGAGCATGGCGGCATCATTAAAGACGGCGCTAAAATGGTGAACGCCGTCGCCAATTCTACCGTCCCGAAATTCACGATTGTCATGGGCAATTCCTACGGTGCAGGCAACTATGCGATGTGCGGCAAAGCCTACGACCCGCGTCTTATTGTGGCATGGCCCACCGCCAAAATCGCTGTGATGGGCGGGTCTCAAGCTGCCAAAACTTTGTTGCAAATACAAGTTTCTACTTTAAAAGCCAAAGGACAAACCATTGAACCGGAAGAAGAACAACGCCTGCTGAAAGAAATCACCGACCGCTATGACAGCCAAACCACGCCGTACTACGCCGCCGCCCGCCTTTGGGTGGATGCCATCATTGACCCGCGCGATACCAGAAAATGGATTTCCGAAGGGATAGCAATGGCGAGCCATGCGCCAGTGGAACGGTTTAATGTGGGAGTGATGCAGGTGTAAGTTGGAGGTTTGGGGGTTTGAAGGTTAATGTTCAATCAATTTGACAAAATGAATTGAAAGTTGTATTTTAGTATTTAAAATAAAGACACATGATAAACGCAGCCATTTTAGAAAAAATAGAGCAATTGCCGGAACACGTACAAGACGAGGTCACAGATTTTATTGAATTTTTACATCAAAAGTACGTGTCAGATGAGGAAGAAGAGGAACTGGAGCGCACGCCCGACGGCGATGTAATTATTGGGTATGATATAGATGGAAAGCCTTTGCTGGCAAGTGTAGCAAAAGAAGAATTTAGAAAGCGTGTTCAATCAATGGACGAAGGCAATTACATCACTATCGAACAATTGCGACAAGCATCCAAAACATGGTAGTTTATAATGTTAATATAGACCCCGCTGCCCAAGCCAGTCTACAGCGTATTTACAACTATTTGGAGAAAAACGCTTCTCAAGAAGTTGCTGAACGCGTTCAAAATGGCATTTTGGATACTATTGAAAGTTTAGCAACTTTTCCCCAACGCCATAAGATTTTACCTGATATTCTGGATGAGCAAATCATTTACCGTCGCGCTTTGAAATGGCGTTACAAAATTATTTACACGATCGAGGAGGCAAAGTTGATTGTGAAAGTAGTAGAAATAATCCACAGTAAGCAAAATCAATAACATTTCTATCTATGATAAACGCAGCCATTTTAGAAAAACTGGAGCAACTGCCGGAACACGTGCAGGATGAGGTCACAGATTTTATTGAATTTTTGTACCAAAAGTACGTGTCAGATGAGGAAGAAGAGGAAGAATTGGAACGCACGCCCGACGGCGATGTGATTATTGGGTATGATATAGATGGGAATCCAAAATTAGCAAGTGTAATGAAAGAAAAATATCGTGCTGATTTAGAGGCGGTTAAGCGCGGAGAATACATTACGTTGGAAGAATTAGAAAAAGAATCAGCAGAATGGATCAAAGCTACCAAATAATAATTACTCGTACGGCTCGTGCTGGTATGAAAGAAATTTTAGATTATTTAATAGCCAATACCTCCGTCGAAGCAGCCGACAAGGTTCGGAAAGGTTTGAATGAAGCCATTCGAAGTCTGAAAACGATGCCTTCGCGCAATGGTATGGAGCATGATATTAGCAGTGAACATCTAATTTATCGCCGTATTCTAAAATGGTCATACAAAATTGTTTATACTATAGAAGAAGATACGATTCGCGTAATTGTCGTAGATATTAGTCATACCAAACAAGACCCACAGTCCTTGATAGATAAATTTAAAAAGTGACTTCTAAAATTGTATAATGAAACTCACCAAACTATTTACCGAATTTTTTGAAAGCGAACGAACCGGCGGCATCGTGCTATTAGCTTGTACAGTGCTTTCTTTACTGTTAGCGAATGTGGTTCTTGGCGCAACTTATACCGATTTTTGGCATACCAAATGGGGCGAATTAAGTGTGGAACACTGGGTGAACGACGGCTTGATGGCGATTTTTTTTCTGCTGATCGGGCTGGAATTAGAACGCGAGATTTACATCGGCGAATTGTCGAGTGCGCGGAGTGCTATTTTTCCGGCGATTGCGGCGGCGGGCGGTATGGTCATGCCTGCTTTATTTCACTTCTTTTTTAATAACGGCACACCAACGCAAGGCGGCACAGCCATCCCGATGGCGACGGATATTGCATTTGCGTTGGGTATTTTGTCGCTGGTGGGCAGTCGCGTTCCGGCTGCGCTCAAGATTTTTCTCACAGCCTTGGCAGTAATGGATGATTTGGGAGCGATTTTAATTATTGCTATTTTTTATTCAACGGGTATATCATGGTTTAATTTAGGGATTGTGGCGGCAATTATGCTTTTCTTATTTATTTTAAATCGTTTGAAAGTGCATAACTTGATTCCTTATTTAATCGGCGGCGTAGCGATGTGGTATTTCATGCTTCACTCGGGTGTACACGCAACGATTACAGGCATTTTATTAGCATTTGTGATTCCATTTGGAAAGGGCGACGAAAAATCGCCGTCTTATATTTTACAACATTTATTACACAAACCCGTGGCTTTTATCATATTACCTATTTTTGCTTTAGCCAATACGAGCATTTTAATTGCGCCTGATTGGTATGCAAGTTTTACAACAGCGAATAGCTTAGGTATTATAACCGGCTTAATAATTGGTAAACCGTTGGGCGTATTCTTATTTTGTTTTTTGGCGGTCACATTGGGTCTTGCCCGTTTGTCGGAAGGATTGACTTGGCGGCATATTTTTGGGGCAGGATTGCTAGCTGGTATTGGTTTTACGATGTCTATTTTCATTACGTTACTGGCTTTTAATGATGCGGACATTGTGAATAATGCTAAAATTGCGATACTTGCAGCTTCGCTGGTGGCGGGTTTAGCAGGTTTTTTATGGTTGCGCTTTTTTACAAAACCTTCTACGACAGAAGAGATTTAGCAAATTTTCAAAATTTACTAAATCTGGAATTACCTTTGCCCAAAATTCTAAAAACATGATCGTAGTCACCGGAGCCGCCGGATTTATTGGAAGTTGTATGGTGCGCCAATTGAATGATGCTCGACATTTGGACATCATAGTCGTAGATGAATTCAGCCGGGCGGAGAAGAATCGCAATCTGGAAGGTAAAAATTATACCGAAAAAGTAGCCCGCGAAGACTTTCCAGTTTGGTTAGAAAAAATGAACGAACAGGTAGAAGTCGTATTCCACTTGGGTGCACGAACCGATACCACCGAGAAAGACACCGCTATTTTTGACGAGTTAAATCTAAATTATTCCATTCTCGTTTGGAATATGTGTACTAAATATCAAATTCCACTCCTGTACGCTTCCAGCGCAGCGACTTATGGCTTGGGCGAACTCGGCTATGACGATAATCACACGATTGTCAATGATTTAAAACCTTTGAATCCGTATGGCGATTCTAAAAATGAATTTGATAAATGGGTGTTGCAACAATTTGCTACTCCACCCTTCTGGACAGGTCTGAAATTTTTTAATGTGTATGGTCCGAATGAGTACCACAAAGGCAGAATGGCTTCCGTGATTATGCACACGGCGCGGCAAATCAAGGCGACTGGCGGCATGAAGTTATTTAAATCTCACAACCCAGACTTCAAAGATGGCGAGCAAAAAAGAGATTTTATTTATGTAAAAGATGTGGTCAATGTACTATATTGGCTCTGGCAAAACCGTCCCGAAAGTGCACTTTATAACCTCGGTACCGGACAAGCCCGTACGTTTCTTGACCTTGTAACAAATACTTTTCGTTCCATGAGTTTAGAACCAAATATCAGCTTTGTGGACACCCCGGAGGACATTCGAGAAACGTACCAATATTTTACGGAAGCTAATATGAATAAACTACTCGCCGCAGGTTACAATCAACCTTTTTATTCGCTGGAAGCTGGTATTGCCGATTATGTAAAACACTATTTACACAATGAAAGCATCTGGTAATTATATCTTTTCATCGGAAATAATTGCAGTTCTTTTCAAATTTTACCACTTTTATGTTTTGACGTGTCTTTCTATGGTCTAACGTCTATAGTCTAATATCTTAAAAAAAAGAAATGGAATTCGTGGAGCCAAACCAAACGCGCTCGTGCCGCAATTGTGGGGAACCCCTCGCCTTAGACACTCGTTTCTGCCCCAAATGCAGCCAAAAGTACACGGACGGTAGAATCACCCTCCGCGAGTTGTGGCACGATTTTATTGAGTCTTTTCTCAATTTTGACGCTAAAATCTTTCGCACTTTAAAAGCCCTTTTTATCCCCGGCAAGCTCACCATTGAATATTTCAAAGGAAGGCATATTGCTTACATCCCGCCGGTGCGTATTTTTTTAATGATGGCGGTTTTTCATTTTGCAATTCTCGGCTTTTCTGGTGGGATCAATTTTAATTTTACAGGAGAACAAAAAGTCTTGCGGGAAACCACTTATCAGGCTGCTTTCTTGGAAAAATTGGACAGTGCAAGGCAACAAGTCAACAAAGATTTTAAAGGCAATCCAATCGTACGAAAGGCATTAGATTCTTTACGGCATCAATTTAAAGATACAAAACTTGATACGGTTGAGCTGGGATATTTGGATTTTCATCGCGATTTCAGGATCAAACCAACCGAGTTGCATTTGGCACAACGAGATATTTACGAGCCTATCGATGTTATTTTTCAAAAATATAAAATTCGCGGTTTTTTAGAGCAATTGCAAGTGCGCCAATCCGTGCGCATGATAACAGAAAACGGCAATTTTACAGGTTTCTTACTCGGCAAACTCATCTGGATGGTCCTTCTTATGATGCCTGCTTTAGCATTGGTTTTAAAATTATTATACATTCGTCGTAAAAAATATTTTGTCGAACATTTAGTTTTTTCGTTTCATTATCATGCTTTTGCTTTTTTTATTGTCGGCATCGCCGCTTTATTACTTAATACCAACTGGTTCAAAGGCACAAATGCAGAGGAAGATGCGCCCTTACCAATTATTATTGCTTTTCTGATTCTATTAATATATCTTTTTATTGCCATGCGTCGCGTGTACAAACAAGGTTTTTGGAAAACATTTATTAAATTTAATATCCTCAATTTCTCGTATCTATTTATTTTTACGCTCTTTTTTGTACTCACTGCTATCGTCAGTATTTTACTTTTTTAATAATCAAATTGCTTACACTAATCAACTACATTGCATTCTACACAAAATTGGTGAAACACTTCCTATCTTTACTTTTGAATTATTGAATTTGAACTTCAAAATATCCAATCTTGAGCGCACAAGAACACACAAACACACAAACCCCTGAACACAATTATGAAACTATCATCGGCTTGGAAGTCCACGTCCAACTCTCCACGCACAGCAAAGCCTTTTGCGGCGACGACGCACGTTTCGGCGGTGCACCCAACACGCACATCAGCGCCATTTCACTCGGTCATCCCGGCACACTGCCCCATTTGAACAAACAACAAATCGAATACGCCGTGCGGCTTGGCTTGGCACTCGGCTCTGAAATTAACTTGTTAAACGCCTTCGACCGTAAAAATTATTTCTACGCCGATTTGCCAAAAGGCTACCAAATTACGCAGGATAAAATGCCGATTTGTGTCGGTGGTGCTTTAGAAATTACCACACAGGAGGGCGGTAAAAGAATTCATATTCACCATATTCACATGGAAGAAGACGCCGGCAAGTCCATTCACGATTTAGATGCAAATGATTCATTAATTGATTTGAATCGCGCTGGCATTCCATTATTAGAAATCGTAAGCGAACCCGACTTCCGCTCCGCCGATGAAGTGGACGCTTTTATGACTGGTATGCGCCAACTCGTGCGCTACCTCGAAGTATCGGACGGCAATATGGAAGAAGGCTCGCTGCGCTGCGACTGCAATGTGTCCATCCGAAAAATGGGCGACACGCACCTCAATAATCGCTGTGAAATCAAAAATATGAATTCCATGCGCTACGCCCGAAAAGCCATTGAATATGAGGTAAATAGACAAATTGGGATTGTAGAATCCGGCGGTCGCATCGAGCAACAAACCTTAAATTTTGACCCGGAAACAGGGGTGACCTCGCCGCTTCGCAGTAAAGAAGATGCCCATGATTATCGCTATTTCCCAGAGCCGGATTTGCCGCCGGTACTGATTACCCCCGAATATTTAGAAGCCATTAAATTTTCCTTGCCAGCCCTGCCTTGGGAATTATTGGAGCAATTTATAACCGAATATGGTTTATCTGATTATGATGCGAATTTGCTGACGGAAGAAAAAGAAACGGCATTATTTTATTTAAATTTATGTAATTATACGACAAACTATAAAGCTGCCGCCAATTTAACTATAAATAAAATTTTACCTTATTGTAAAGAAGAAAAAATAGAAATTCAGAAATTTCCAATTGCACCCGATGTATTAAATCATTTTATTCAACTCATTGACAGTGGTAAAGTGAGTAATTCCAATGCGTATCAGCGTATTTTTCCGGAACTCATTGCGCAGCCCAATCGCTCGCCGGAAGAAATCGCACAGGCTTTGAATTTGATACAATCGACGGATACTGATTTTTTGGTGCAAATCGTAGAAGAAGTTATTGCAAAATATCCAGAAAAAGTAAATGAATATCGAAAAGGTAAAAAAGGTTTAATCGGCTTTTTTGTAGGCGAAGTAATAAAGCAAAGCAAAGGTAAAGCCGAACCGAAAAAGACGAATGAATTATTGATGGAGAAGTTGGGCTAGATTTTGGCGCACCTCAAAGGTGTGCCAAATTTATTTAATTTTACCGTATCTAAACTTGATACATTTATTATAATAAGATGTGGCACATTTTGGAAATGCGCCATCTCACTCAAAAACAAATTTATGCAATTTCAACCTTATGAAATTTGCCACTTGTATAATCGTGGCAATAATCGTCAGCTTACACCAGTATGCAGTTGGCTGTACGCAGTTGGCAGTCAGTAAGT
>CAZJXN010000141.1:0-13690 GCA_964549655.1 uncultured Saprospiraceae bacterium | reverse complement strand
TGGGGCGCCCTGGCTACTGCCCTTCTTTGGTATATTTTTTAACTCGATATTCGCACATATCATATCACTGTACGAATTTTCCAACAAATCCACTGACTGTATGTTGAGCAAATTCATATAAAACCGACATTGTTCGAGCAATTCCGCTTCTGTCTTTTCACCATCTTTCGCAATCGCTTCAATCTCTACAAAACTACCCAAATCCTGCACCTCATCCACATGAAATTTCACATTGTCAATAAAATAGATAGCACGCTGCTTGTCCACGACCACCAAAATACCTAAGGCTGCCGCCAAAACTGCTTTGAGCGCAGCATCCGGTTGGGATGGATAGAGCAAAATATTTGATTTTTTCGGACCAGCTTGGTTATCGCGTTGGTAAAAAATGAGCGCATTTTCGATATTGCCTTCCCGTAATTTCAATCTGCCACTTTCAACTCGAAAATAGGTATCCACTTGATGGTCTTCGCCGATGAAACGGGCGTTGTGCGCCAAAAGGATAGCTCGAATTTTAGTAGGCTCGGCGCAGCGGGCTTTGATTTCGACGTTGAGGTGTGGCAAGGAAATGTTGTTTATAACTAATTATCAAATAGAAAAATGAAACATGGAGCCTTTTAAAATGTGTTTCTACAACTTTATTTCAAACAAACAAACAGGCGCATTGTGATAATGGTCAGGCAGTCCATCGGTATTTTTTAAATCAAACAGTCCTAAAAAATGAAAACCGGCGTTGGTATAATGTTCTATTAACTTTACATTATTGCCAAGCGTATCCAATCGTACAAAATCTTTTCCATTACTTTTTGCGTATGCTTTCGCCCATTCTATAATGATAGAAACGAAATTTTTACCTCTAAAATTGGGATTCGTGGCAATGCGATGAATGTAAATGGCAGCATCGGCATTTCGCGCTTCCCAAATTTGTTCATCACTGAAAGTAGTTGCCCACACGCAAGCAATTTCCTCCTCCATGATTAATTTCCACTGCCTGTTTTCAGCAATCTCCTTTTCCACCAGTTGCCTTTCAAACTCAGGCCATACGACGACCGTTTGCTTTGTTTTTTGATAGTCGGATGCTATTTTATAAAGGCGAAATATTTCAGTGATATCCGCTGGGGTAGAATTTTCTATTTTCATCGCCTGTCGTTCGTTTTATGGTGAGGTTACAAATGTCGAAGATATTTTAGAATCGTAACACCCAAATCTTGCTAAGTTTAAGTGCTTCCGTACTTATCTATCATTCACAAATAAAAAAACCGAAGTGTTCAAGCTTCGGTTTTTTATTTAATGATTATTTTTTATTTAATTAAAATGTTCTGTAATAAAAGTAATCAGTTGCTCCTCCTCCATCTTATTCGATGTGCTGGTAGTGGACACCGCATTTTTATACTGTGGCATATCGGCAAGAAAGTGAATGAATTGTTCTTGAATCTGACCCGTTCCGGTCACATGCACCTCCTCTACATTGAGCATGATGGCAGCAATTTCCTTGAAGAATTTCTGCGTTAAAGCAATTTCGTGGTTATTCGCTGTATTTTCATTGGAGTTACTACCTGCGCCGGGATTGTCCACACTTCCCAAAGTAACAAAATCCGCATCCTCCATATTTTCTTTACCTACAATAGTCGCATGGTGAGAATCCATCCATACCCCAAACTGTTTTTTATTTTTTGCTGACATACGTGTTGTTTTTTTTCAAAGATAGGCAATACAAGGGAAGAATAGGAGATTTTAGATAAAATTGTGATTTGGCTTTCAGTTGATAGCCATTCTTGTAAAATTATTTTTCTCATTGTGAATCGTTTTAAATCGGGTTGTTTGTGCATTTAACCGTATGGCATATATGCGTTGTTCTCATCATTTGTGCGTCATGCTTTTGGCGACACAGCGACTTCAAGCTGATTGCAACTAACCAACAGAAAAAACCAGTTGACAGGACAACCGAAATAAATTAATTTTTATATTTGCTAAATCAACAATCAACAAATGAAAGAACTCTCCAAACAAACTTCCACCTTATTATTTATACTGCTTACAGGAGTGCTGGTTGTGATTGCATTTATTTCTTATAACAAGATTAGGCAGTTTAATAAATCCGTTGATTGGGTGATGCACACCCATGTTGTAAAGGATAATATTGTTGAATTGCGTTCCAATATAAAAGATGCAGAGAGCGGGCAGCGTGGTTATCTGATGACGAACGATTCTGTTTTTCTGCAGCCATTCATCGGTGCAGAACAACGCAGCAACCTTGTATTTGCTACGCTTGATTCACTCATTAGCGACAATACAGAGCAACAAGAAAATTTAAAAAAACTTAAAACACTTGTTGATGAACGATATTTATTCCTGAATAAGAAGCTAAAACTTTTTAAAAATAACCAATCCACAAATTTACCTGCAGATAGCCTTTTGCTCGAAAGCAAAAATAAAATGGATGAAGTGCGTAAACAAATTGCGCTCATGTTGCAAGCAGAAGATACATTCTTGGAGCAGCGCATACAGGTCAAAAACCGTTCCGCCACCATCACACCCATTTATTTATTGTTGCTTTTTTTATTTTCGATTGTTGCGCTTACCCTTTTCTTTTTCCGTTTGCAAAAAGAAACAAGCTTACGGGTGTCAACAGCAAAGTTAGTTGAAGTAGAAGCAGCGGCACGCAAACAAATTGAAGCAAGTGAACTTTTTAACCGCACCGTTTTGGAAAGCAGTCCCCATTGCTTAAAAGTATTGGACCCAGAAGGTCGCATTCAGTATATGAACTTCAACGGGCTTTGCCAGATGGAGATAGATGATTTTTCAACCGTTAAAAATAAAAATTGGTGGACCCTCTGGGGCAGCGAAAACGAAGCATTGGTAAAAGCATCAATTGATAAAGCATTGAAAGGAGAAACAGCACACTTCACAGCATTCTGCCCTACTGCCAAAGGCACACCCAAATGGTGGGATGTAGTGGTATCGCCTGTAGGCAAACCCGGTGAACCTGTGCAGCAAATCATTTCTGTTTCAAGAGATATTACGCAGCAAAAAGAATACGAGACAAAAATTAAGCAAAACGAAGAACGTTTTCAGCTGGCTTTTGCTGCGGTTGATGCCGTAATTTATGACTGGAATATTGTTGAAGATAAAACCATGAGATCGGCTGAATTGAATAATTTATTGGGCTTCGACAATAATGAACCCGGTGTAGCCACAAATACCTGGTATCTTACCCGGCTGCACCCCGACGATGGAGCCAACTCAGTTGACATTATGAAAAAAGCCATCCAACAAGGCGCTGACCGCTTTGAAGATGAATATCGTTTGCTGCATAAAGAGAATTATTTTATCTGGGTAAAAGACACAGGTGTTTTTTTAAAAGATGCCCGGGGGGAAAATACACGGTGTGTGGGAAGCATTACCAATATTAGTACCCGCAAAAATGCAGAAGAAGCATTGCGTAAAAGTAAAGAACGTTTACAGGGAGGGCTGAAGGTTGCGAATGTAGCATTGGCGGAAATTGATTACAACACGGGATTGGTAAGCCTTTCGCCTGAAGCAACAGCGTTGTATGGATTGCCTGCAAATCAATTGACCGTTACCCGTGAGCAAATGCACAATACATTTCATCCAGCCTGCAAAGAAAAATTGGAACTTCTTATTGAACGATGCTTAAACCCTGATGGCGATGGACTGATAGAAACTGAGCATCGCATCCTGTTGCCCGATGGCGAAACACGCTGGCTGAAAGTGAACAAGCAGGTTTATTTTGACCGAAATGTTCATCCTGCAAAACCATCTTACAGCATCCTGGCAGCGCAGGATATTACTTCAAAAAAAGAAGCGGAATTAAAATTAAAAATAAGCGAAGAAAAATACCGTGGTTTATTTGAAACGATGGACCAGGGCTTTTGCATTATTGAACTGATTTTTGATAGCGATAACAACCCTGTGGATTATCTTTTTATGGAAGCCAATCCCATGTTTGAAAAGCAAGCGGGTACAGCCAATCCTGTAGGCAAAACCATAAGAGCATTAGTTCCAAACATGGAAGAACGCTGGTTTCAAATGTATGGTAAAGTTGCTTTAACCGGAGAAGCAAACCATTTTATTGATCGCAGCGAAGAATTAAGCCGCTGGTTTGAAGTGTACGCTTTCAGGTTAGGGGATAAAGGAAGTAAAAAAGTAGCCGTTCTTTTTACAGATATTACTGACAGAAAAAAAGCTGAGCAGGAATTAAAGGCAAGTGAAAAGCGGTTCCGCACTTTTGCCGATAGCATTCAAAACCTTGCCTGGATTGCTAATGGTGACGGATGGATTAATTGGTATAACCAGCGATGGTATGATTACACCGGAACCACGCTTGAGGAAATGGAAGGTTGGCGATGGGAAAAAGTGCATCATCCCGACCACATTGCAAAAGTTGTGGAGTTCAAAAAAGAAGCATGGAAAAAAGATGAAGCATTTGAGCTCACCTTTCCGCTGCGCAGGCACGACGGAGAATATCGTTGGTTTCTCACCCGTGCCTACCCTGTAAAAGATGCCTACGGAAATATTGAGCGATGGGTTGGAACCAATACCGATATTCATGAACAGAAAACAAGAGAACAACAAAAAGATGAATTCATAAGCATTGCCAGCCATGAAATGAAAACACCGCTTACGGCAGCTAAGGGTTATATTGCGTTACTGCTGCGTTCATTAAGTGAAGAAAACCAAACTGCTTTGTATGCAACTAAAGCCAATCAAGCGTTAGAGCGGCTGCACAACTTGATTACAGAATTATTAGACGTCAATAAAATACAAAATGGTCAACTGAATTATAATATATCTACGTTTGATTTTAATAAAATAGTAGATGAAACCATTGAAAACATTCAGCACAGTGCAAAAAACCACAGCATACAAAAAACCGGCAACTGTTCACAACAAATAACCGGCGATAGAGGAAGGCTGCAACAGGTGTTGATTAATTTATTAAGCAATGCTGTAAAATGTTCTCCCAAGGCTGATAAGGTGTTAGTTAAAATAGAAGAGCAGGATAGTAAAATTCAGGTATCGGTTCAGGATTTTGGTATTGGTATGTCGAGGCAACATTTAGATAAAATTTTTGACAGGTATTACCGGGTGCAGGAACATTCAAGACGTTTTCAGGGATTAGGTATCGGGCTTTACATATCAAGCAATATTATAGAAAGGCACGAAGGTAAAATATGGGCAGAGAGCGAACCGGAAAAAGGAAGTACATTTTATTTTACGCTTCCAGTATAACTATTCAGAATATTTTTACACCATAGCATAATTAATATGAAAAAAAATATTCTTATTTACGACGATGATGAAGGAAATTTACTCTTATGCAATGCCATAGTATGCAAAAGATTGCATTTTTTATAACTATTTGCCATATTGAGAAAGAAAAGAATTTTGGTATTATGAAATCTAACAAAGAGTATATTTTTCCAAAAACACGAACAGGCATTGACGGGCTTGATGAAATAACAGGGGGAGGTTTTCCCACAGGCAGACCTACGCTTATTTGCGGAAGCGCAGGTTGCGGAAAAACTTTGCTCGCCATGCAGTTTTTGGTAAAAGGAATTATGGAAGATAACGAGCCGGGCGTGTTTATGAATTTTGAAGAGAGCGCTAAAGACCTTTCGCAAAATGTAAAGTCGCTTGGGTTTGATTTGGACAAGTTGATTGCACAAAAAAAATTACGGATTGACCATGTACGCATTGAACAGTCGGAGATAGAAGAAACAGGCGAATACGATTTAGAAGGATTGTTTATTCGCCTCAATTATGCCATTGACACCATCGGTGCAAAGCGGGTAGTGCTCGACACTATAGAATCTTTATTTGGAGGACTTAGCGACCAAAGAATATTGAGAGCGGAGTTGCGCAGGTTATTTCAATGGTTAAAAGATAAAGGCGTAACCGCAATTATCACCGGAGAACGCGGAGAAAAATCACTGACACGCCAGGGATTGGAAGAATATGTTTCCGATTGTGTAATACTTCTCGACTTCCGCGTGATTGACCAGATTGCCACGCGCAGGTTACGCATTGTAAAATATCGCGGCTCCACGCACGGCTCCAACGAATATCCTTTCCTCATTGATGAAGATGGAATTTCAGTATTGCCCATTACTTCACTCAAATTAGAACACAGTGTTTCGGCAGATATAATTTCCACCGGACTTCCTGCATTAGATAAATTATTTAAAGGAAAAGGAATTTTCAGGGGAAGCAGCACACTTATTACAGGTTCAGCAGGAACGGCAAAAACAATTCTTGCATCTTATTTTGCTTTGAGCAGTTGCAGGCGCAGGGAGCGTGTACTCTATTTTTCGTTTGAAGAGTCTCCTGCCCAACTTATCCGCAACATGAAATCGCTGGATATAAATCTCGAGCCGTATGTAAAATCAAAACTGCTTCACATTCATTCCTCGCGACCATCCTTGCAGGGTCTTGAAATGCACCTTTTAGTATTGCATAAACTGATAAAGGAATTTAAACCGCTCACCGTTATTGTTGACCCCATCAGCAGCTTAGTAACCGTGGGTTCATCAAGCGAAGTGCGCGCCATGCTGGTGCGGTTGATGGACATATTGAAAGGAAATGGAATTACTGCGCTGTTCACTTCACTTAATAATGGAAGCAGGAACGAAATGGCTGACCTTACAGAAGATGCCATCTCTTCCCTTGCCGATACCTGGATAAAATTACGCAACGAAGAATTGGACAGTGGCAGGATGCGCGGTTTGCTTGTAGTAAAGTCGCGTGGAATGGGTCATTCCAATGAAGTAAATGATTTTATAATTACAGACAAGGGAATTGAAATACTCAATGCAAACAAAGCAGATAAAATTCACGCAGATAAATAAAACAATAGTATGGCAGAAGAAGAAAAGTATGAGTTGAGATTGTATGTAGCGGGGCAAACGCCAAAATCCATTCTTGCAATAAAAAATATTACAAAATATTGCAAAGAACATCTTGATGGACAATATTCATTGGAAGTAATTGACCTGCTCAAAAATCCGCAGCTTGCCGAAGGCGACCAGATATTTGCCATCCCCACATTGGTAAGAAAAGTGCCTGAACCAATAAGAAAAATTATTGGCGACCTTTCCAATGAAGAACGGGTGCTTGTTGGTTTAGACATCCGCACATTATAATACTCAAAAATTATTTTCAATGAGCGATAAAGACAAACTGAAATTAATAGTTGAAGATAAAGTTGTACTGCAACTGTATGTTTCAGGCATGTCTTCAAAATCAATGGCAGCCATTGAAAACATAAAAAGGTTGTGCGATGAACATTTGCACGATGCTTTTGAATTGCAAATAGTAGACCTGTATAAAAATCCTGAATTCGCATCAGAGCAGCAAATTGTTTTCAGCCCCTCCTTAATTAAGCGTTTACCATTACCAAAAAAAGTTTTGATAGGAACTTTTGCCGATACAGATAAAGTAATTAAAGGATTGGGCATAACATTTAACGAACGATAATGAAAACTCAACCCGAAGCAAATAACCTCGAAAGAATTGAAGACCTTGAAAACCGGCTTGCCGAAGCAGAGCAACTGATAGATGCAATTAAAACAGGAGAGGTTGATGCTTTCGCAATAAGAAGTGAAAACAAGACGGAAATATTTACACTCCATAGCGGGGATTATGCCTATCGTGTTTTAGTAGAAAATTTTAGCGAAGGCGCAATCAACATTACCGAGGAAGGATTGATCGTTTACAGCAATAAATATTTTCATGAATTGCTTGACCTTTCTTATGAAAAAGTAATCGGAACATCAGTATTTGATTTTATTCATCCCCAATCAATCGAAACATTTAAGCCTCTTTTCACAAAAGCTTTTGGCGGGCAAAGCAAAGGAGAAATCAACCTGGTTGCAGCAACCAATATTATTCCTGTTTATATTTCGCTCACATCTCTTTATCCGCAATTGCCAACAATAGGGATAATTGTAACCGACCTTACCGAGAAGAAAAAAAATGAAAAAATATTAGAAGATAAAAACAAAGAGTTGGAGAGGACGATTTTGAAGCTTTCGGACATGGAAGCAAGAAATGCCTCGAAAGATGAATTCATAAGCATTGCCAGCCATGAAATGAAAACACCGCTTACTACTGCTAAAGGTTATATTGAGTTACTGCTGCGTTCATTAAGTGAAGAAAACCAAACTGCTTTGTATGCAACCAAAGCCAATCAAGCATTAGAGCGGCTGCACGACTCGATTACAGAATTATTAGACGTCAGTAAAATACAAAATGGGCAACTGAATTATAATATAACCGGTTTTGATTTTAATGAACTGCTGGATGAAACCATGGAGAACGTTCAGCATACAACCAAAAATCATATACTCCACAAAACCGGAAATATTTCACAGCAAATAAACGGCGATAAAGGCAGACTGCAGCAGGTATTAATTAATTTACTGAGCAATGCAATAAAATATTCTCCAAATGCTGATAAAGTGTTAGTTAAAATAGAAGAGCAGGATAGTAAAGTTCAGGTATCGGTTCAGGATTTTGGTATTGGTATGTCAAAGCAGCATTTAGATAAAATTTTTGACAGGTACTACCGGGTGGAGGAACATGCTGTACACTTTCAGGGATTGGGTATTGGGCTTTACATATCTAACAATATTATAAAAAGGCACGAAGGTAAAATGTGGGCAGAGAGTGAACCGGAACAAGGAAGTACATTTTATTTTACGCTTCCAGTATAACTATTCAAAATATTTTTACACCATAGCATAATTAATATGAAAAAAAATATTCTTATTTACGACGATGATGAAGACATTTTATTTTTATGTAAAGCCATTTTAGCTGATTATGATTTTGTAGTAGAAACTTTATCAAAGTGCGAAAATGTTCTAACCGACATTCAAACATTTAACCCTCTTGTTATTCTAATGGATTTATGGATTCCCCGAATTGGTGGTGAAAAAGCAATTGAAATTATAAAGCAAAATGAAAGTACAAAACAAACACCTGTTATAATATTTTCTGCCAATGCAAATATTGAGGACATCAGTAAAAAAGTAAATGCAGACGGTTATATAGAAAAACCATTTACCATTAGCACTTTTATTGAAACTATACAACGACATGTAGGTTAGACAACATTTGCGGTTGACCGACGAGAAGCAGCACGAACGCACAACAAAAGTATTGCTGCAAGTGGGGCTGGACGTTGTAATCCTCGGCAGCAGCAACATGGCATCTTTTGCGCGGGCTTGACCAAACATCGGTGAACATTTATTTTGTCTTGTACAGCAGCAATATAGCAGCAGCGGTTCCGGGCGGACGATTTTCAAATCCCCACCTGCAGCAATACTCAAAACGTTGTGCGTCACCTTTGAACGACCATTTACATCATTAAACAGAAAAAGAAATGAAACAAACTTTTGACAGGACAAACCCAGATGAGGCAGATGAATATTTTATGGATTGCATTCGGGAAGGTAATTTGAAAAATGCTATGACTTGCTTTGACCAAGAAGCAGTGTATATGGACAAGGACGGAAATGCAATTAGTGGACTTGCCAATATAGAAAAGGTGGTTGCTAATCTTTGCAATATGAAACCTGACATTAAAATTTATAAGCACAAAAATTCACCAGTCGGTAATGACCTGATATATCGTTTAGACAAGTGGACTATGACAGCTACAGACCCACAAGGTAATCCAATTAAGATGCAAGGAGCTTCCGCTCATATAATGCGTAAAAACGCAGACGGAGTTTGGCTTTGGCTTGTTGACAACCCTTTTGCTGCATCATTCTTTGCTGACTGATATATTAAATAATTTAATGAAAATTAAGGCGAACGCCCAACAGCATTTTGGCAATAGGCGGGCTGACGTGCTTCGTAGAAACATTTGTGCTAAAACAAACATTTATGCTTCGTATGAACATTTGTGCTAAAAATCCCGCCCATCGCCAAGCTGCAAACGTTGTGCGTTCGTGCTTCAACGCTTCTACTATTAAAACTATCAAAAAACCAACCAACAAAAAAACTGTTGACAAGGCAAATAAAATAAACTAAATTTAAATTTTCATGATGACTGAATTTAAAGTTGATCTAACGAATTGCGACAAAGAGCCCATTCATATTTTAGGAAAGGTTCAGGGTCATGGTTTTTTAATTGGGGTGAATAGCAAAGACCAGTTGATCAACTACATCAGCGAAAATACTGCTGCCTATATTAATGAGGATGCCGTAAAATATCTTGGAAAGCGTATTGATGAATTAGAAGCCAGGATGAACATTTCCAATTATGGCAATGAGCTAAAACTGTCTCAAATTATTACCCTGGGGTTAGGCAACGGATTTGAAAGCATTAATCCTTTTTACATAGAACTGGATGGCAAAGCATTCAACTTGATCATAAAAAATGCTGCTGGCATCTACCTGCTGGAGTTTGAGCCCTGCGACAAAAAAGAAGAATTTGATGTACAAAAAACAATCGGGCGTTCGATATCAGAAATACTGGGGGAGTCAAGATTACATTCCATGCTTAAAACGGCGGCAAGGGAAATAAAGAAAATCATACAGTACGACAGAGTGATGATTTACCAGTTTGGAGAAGATGGACATGGGGAAGTGGTTGCAGAAGAAAAGAATATTGAACTGGAACCTTTTCTGGGAATGCATTACCCGGCTTCAGATATTCCAAAGCAGGCAAGGGAATTGTACAAAATAAATTTAACCCGAATTATAGCAGACGTAGATATGGATTGCCCTGCTATCATTAGTAACCAGGGGCAAGATGCGCCACTTGATCTTACTCATTCTGTATTAAGGGCTGTTTCGCCCATTCATATCCAGTATTTAAAAAACATGGGTGTTGCGGCTAGCTTCAGCATCAGTCTTCTTTCGCACGGTGAGCTTTGGGGCTTGGTAGCCTGCCACAATTATTCCCCCAAATTTATTGATTATAAAGCAAGGGAGGCTTCAAAATTAATTGGTCAGATACTCTCTCCTGCCTTGGAGTATAGAATTGGAGAAGAGGATAATGACAAATTTGGGCTGATAAACGAGTCAGTTAGCACACTTATAAAATATATAGAAAAGGAAAGTGATATTGTAAGCGCATTAACAGCCAATGCAATTACTATCAATAATGTTTGCGCCAGCACTGGAGCAGTACTTGTATTTGATAGCAAGATTATTAGTATTGGGTTAACGCCCAACAACGATGAAATTAAAGAAATTGTAAAATGGGTAATTGATAATTCGCAAGATATGGTGTTTTATACACATAGATTACCGGCTATGTACCCTGCTGCAGAAAAGTACAGTGATTTTGCCAGTGGATTATTTGCCTGCATACTTTCTAGGGAATTATCTGAAATGATTTTATTTTTTAAACCGGAGCAAAAACAAAGCATTATCTGGGGTGGAAATCCAGAAAAAGCTGTAGAGGCAGCCAGTGATGGTTCTTTGCAATTATTTCCACGCAAGTCTTTTGACAAATGGACAGAAACAGTAAGGTACAGCTCAGTAAAATGGGGTCGGGGAGAAATTGCTGCTCTCATCAATTTGCGAGAACAGGTAATTTACCAGATAAACCGTAAGGCAAATGAAATACGGCAGCTAAATGAGCGGCTAAAACTGGCTTATGAAGAATTGGATACCTTTAGCTTTACAGTTTCGCACGACCTTCGTACCCCATTATCTTCTATAAAAAGTTATACGGAATTATTGTTGCTTACAAATGAAAGCCTTGATGATAACGCCAAAAAAATATTGGAAAGAATAAATGCCTGTTCTGATAGGATGGCGTTGTTGATTAAAGAAATATTGAATTACTCCAGTTATTCTAGGAATGAAATTAAGTTGGAAAAGATAAATATGAGGCAATTGATAGAAGGCGTTAAAGCAGAGATTGACGAATCATTACAACCGCAAAACCTTGAATTTATCATTGGGAATACGCCGGATATTTCTGGGGACGCTGTTATGATAGGGCAGGTATTTGCTAACCTGCTGAATAATGCAGTAAAATATTCGTCCAAGGCAGGCAAGGCGGTTGTAAAAGTAGAAGGATATGTTTCGGAAAACGAAACTATTTATACAGTTGCTGATAATGGAATTGGTATTGATATAAAATACCATAACCGGGTTTTTGAATTGTTTAAACGCATGGATAATGTAAAAGACTTTGAAGGCACGGGCGTAGGGTTGGCCATTGTAAAAAGAATAATGGAAAAGCACCAAGGGAGGATATGGTTTGAAAGCCAGCTTGGCAAAGGCACTATTTTTTATGTAAGTTTTAAAAATGAACCGATTGGATAAAGTAGATATATTTATAGTGGAAGACAACGAAGACTTTTCTTTTTTAATTGAAAAAGCAATTGATCATATTGATAAGGAATTGTCTTTAAAGATTGTTGATAACGGATTGACTGCACTGGAAGTTTTGAAGCATTATGACCAGGAAGGCACAAGGCCGAGGATTATCTTGCTCGATTTAAATTTACCCGGTTTATCAGGTTTGGATTTATTAAGAGAGATAAAGGGGATTGAGTTTTTAAAACAGGTGCCGATTATTCTTTTTACAACATCTGATAATCCGAAAGACGTAAGGGCAGCAACAGAATATGGTGCCAATGCTTATGTTACCAAACCGCATGGTTACATAGCACTGATAGACTGTTTAAGGTCGCTTTTTAATTTTTGGTTTACCCATCACACAACAATAAAGTAATGATATGAAAAAGATTTTTATAGTAGAGGATGATGAAGACATTACAGATATACTTACTATAGCTCTTGGCGCCAGGTACAATCTGTCAATTATAAACGACACTAATAACCTGATGGAAAGAATGAATGACTTTTTACCCGATCTTATTATCACGGATAATTTTGTAGGGCAAAAAGTGGCGGCAGAAATTATTGAAGAGATAAGGAGTGATCATCGTTTCAGCAGTATCCCGGTTATTTTATTTTCTGGACACCCAGATATTAAAAAAATAGCTAAAGAAATTGAAGCCAATTCATATTTAAGCAAACCATTTACATTGGAGGAATTATATTCTTGCATTGAGAAAGTATTAACTATCCTTCCCGGTGAGAAAGAAGTACGGGGAAACATCCATGCTTAACAGTGGGAATATTTTGTGTGCAAAAAATCAAGAATAACTTACCCCACTACCATAAAATAATAAAGCAACCACATTATCAATGATCTTAGAGAAGCTAAAAAACTACACCAAATCGTTCCATCATTTGGCAGAAGAACAAAATTTTTCAGATAAATTGAGAGATGGAACTATCAATAAGGAAGAATATATTATCCTGTTAAAGCGATTGTATTGTTTTTTTAGCCAGGCAAAAATAATTGCTGATAAGTATGCTGATGATACTATTATCAAAGCCAAATTATTTGAAGAAAAACTTACTTGTTTAAAAAATGATCTTACTGAATTAGGCTTAACAGACTTTAGCGAAAATATAGTGTTCGATGAACTAAATTATTTTGACAGCATCGGATTTTGTTATGTACCCTTGGGTTCAATGCTTGGTGGTAAAATGATTTACAATAACCTGATAAAAATGCAAATGAATGAAAGCATTCATCTTCCTGTTCGTTTTTATAAAAGTTGTAAGGATTCTGTCTTTATCAACTGGAATGACTTTAGCAATCATCTGAATTCAATCGATGTAAATCATC
>CAZJXN010000140.1:0-13730 GCA_964549655.1 uncultured Saprospiraceae bacterium | reverse complement strand
TTGGCAGTTTACACTAATTATTTGGCAGTTTACACTAATTATTTGGCAGATTACACTAATTATTTGGCAGTTTACACTAATTATTTGGCAGATTACACTAATAAGTTGGCAGTTTGCTCTACAAAAACGGTAAATGTTTATTTTTTTAACAAGACTACTCTTTTCTTCTCCGCTGATTTTCGCGCCGCATCCAGTATCTGATTCACCAACACATTATTATTAATTGTAGAAACATCATAAGGTTGCGGTTTATAGGTTCCTTTTGCAATGGCGGCGAGGCAAGCAATACCATCGGTGAAGGGAAGATAGGTATCAGGCACGGTGATGGTTTGTTCAGGATTATTTTTACCCAAGCGATAGCGCAACGTCTGGCGATTGCCAGCGATGGCATAACCATTTTCTCCATACACTTCCATATCCTTGCGCCCAGCAGTCCATTTCCACGAGGGTTGCAACACGGCGGTGAGGTCGCCATAATCCAGCACAATCGTTACATCATCTTCGGCGCGATAGGTTTGTGGCTCGAGGCGTTGGGCAACTGCAAATACCGCGTTTGGCACTTTGCCATTCAACAACCAATTCGATAAATTAGCACCGTAGCAGCCAAAATCAAGAATAGGTCCACCCGATTGTTTTGGGTCAGTCAGCCACTCCATGAAAGCGCTGGTCAAGCCCAATTTAGCGGGACCTTCGTGTCCATCATTGACAATAATGCGGCGTATTTTGCCAAAATTGGGGTCACGCGTGAGTTCCATCAGTTTATAAATAGACGGATACCAACTGGTTTCGTAGTTTGTAATGACTGCAATACCAGCGGCTTGCGCCAAATCCTGTATTTCCTGAGCAATTTTATAATTCAATGCCAGCGGTTTTTCCACCATGACGTGGATTTTTCGGGCGGCGCAGGCTTTTACGGTGGGCAAATGGGCAGCAATGGAGCCAAAATCGGCTACTGCTTGCGGCTTGGTTTTGTCTAACATTTCCTCCAATGAATGATAATGTAAGGAAGCCGGTAAATTATAACGTTTGGCATAATATTGAAATAAACTGTCGCTGGGTTCGTAAATGCCTACAATTTCTGCATCCGCGTGTTGTCTGCCAAATACAAATCCGCCCACATGGTCGTGGCTTAAACCGGCAATAGCGATGCGGACTTTGGAGGTGTCTGCCAATGATTTGGCGTGCAATTGCAGTTGCAAAACTAGAAAAATGCCAATTAGCATCCAATAAAGTAGGCTACGAATCATGTCCGTTCTTTTCAAGGTTTCTGTCAAATGTAACCAGCAATTTAAACTTATCCCCATCCTTTAAAAATAGGCTTTCAAATCATTCACAGTCAGCATGACAATATTAATCTTGCCATTAACTGATTAATCGGGTTATTACTATAATTTGTCCCGTAAAGCAGGATTGGCATAACTTGTCCCGCACGGCGGGATTAGCACATCAGCTTATAATTCCATTTGTAATTATAAACATACGTTTATAGTGCCTGCCCACTGATAACTGCCCACTCACTTATGATACGCAACATTATGGTCTAATCCTGCGCCACACTTGGCACACATCCCTCGGGTACCGCTACCGCCTGCGCAGCCTTTGCTACAAGTGTAGTGCCACACGCCCGCTGCATTTTGTGCGGGTTCTTCCGCTGTTGCCGGTGTTTGCGGATTTTGTATGGTAGTAGTTGTGGTCGTGGGTTGTGGTGTAGTTGGCTGCGGATTCATAATGATAGGTGACGGGGAATTAGAAGGAAGTTGTGGATTGCCGGCATTATTGCCCGGCTGATTATGAAAGGCTGCGTTGTGTGCGTATGCCGTGCCGCACGCAGGGCAAGTACCAGCTTGTGCTGCTCCACTACCGACACAATTATTAGGACAGATGTAATGTTGAACGCCAGCCGTTGCCACCGTCGGAGCAGTAAGCGGTTGCATAGGCGTAGGTGCTGGACCTTGAGTGGTGGTTGGTTTTTTATCCGATTGACAAGCCACGAAAAGCAAGGCTACAAAAGCGACACATAAGGAGATAGTAGGTTTCATAATTTGTTTTTGTGCAAAGATAAAAAATATGGGATAATCAAAGCCTATAAGGTTGGGGGAACCTTTTAGGTCAGGTTAAACGCATTAAAATGCGTCCTTGCAGCGCGTCGGATTCGCAATTGTCTAAAAAACATCTCTTCTCTTTTTGAACACCCTGTCCCGCCGAGGTTATCCTAATATTTGCATTATAAACCAAAACCATTTTCATTACCTTTACCTTTACCAATCATTTCAATAAACATATGCATTTGCAACTTCAATGTCCCAATTGTCAGACTGCGATTCGCTCGGAAGATATGAATATCGAAAAGCTGATTGCTAAATGTCCCCATTGTCATACCGTTTTTGACTTTGAGGAGCAGGTGCGGCAAAGCGAGCGGCAACATCGGCGCGGGGAAGTAGCCTTGCCACCAGGTATGGAAGCGGTGAGTTATTTGAGCGAACTTGATATTGAAATCAACTGGCGGAAGACCTCCAACGGCAGCTTTTTCATTTTTTTCACCATTTTTTGGAATGCCATTGTGATTCCCTTCGCTATTTTCGCTATCCTTTCGGGCAATTGGATGATGTTGGTTTTTCTGAGTGTACACTTAGCCATCGGGCTGTCGTTTTTATACGCTACGCTCGCTACTTTTTTTAATACGACTTATATTATTGTGAATTCGCGAGCAATCAGCGTCGAACACAAGCCTTTAAAAATGCCGTTTTATCCCGACCGGATTATGTCAGTAAGCGACGTTGACCAATTGTTTATAGATAAATATGTGGAAAGTAAAACCAACGGTCGCCCGAATTATGCCTACGGTGTGTACGCGCATTTGCAAAATAAAACGCCTGTCAAATTGATTCGAGGTTTGAAAAATCCAGACCAAGCGCGGTACATTGAGCAGGAAATAGAGCGTTTTTTGAAGCTGGAAGATAAAGCGGTGGAGGGAGAATGGGTGGAAGGTGGAAGATAGGAAGATAGGAAAATTGGAAGATTTGCAATAATAGAACATTGAATAATGGAATGTGAGTTGGATGTATTGTCCTATCTTCCTATCTTCTACTTTCCCATCTTCCGTCTGAAAAACTTTTGCGGCAAGCATTTTTTATGTATTATTGCTTCATAACTTTCAAATTTCTCATTTCAAATCTCAAATCTAACACTATGAGCGTACTTGGTGATTTAAGAAAACTATTATTTGGCGCGAAAGCAGTCGCGTCCTCTGCCGTGAATAGAACGGTGGAAGCGGGCAAGGAAGCTGGGGAAGAATTAATGGAACGGTCGAGCGATTTCATTGAGAAAGCATCGGAGAAGGCAGGAGAATTATACGATAAAGCAGCGGACAAAGCGGGTGATTTGTACCACGCCGCAAAGGATAAAGTGGAAGACATCACAGAAAATATCTGGAATGACGCTTCTAAACGCTCCGAACAAACGACCACGCCGCCGCCAACTCCTACGCCAACGAATGCGGATGATTTTGTAGCCTCCACTGTTTTGGAAACGCCAATTGGAGACTCACTTCACATGCAGGAAGACCCGTACAGCCCAACGCCGGAAGTAGAAGCGGAAAAAGATTTTTTTGCAAAAACGGGGGAGCAAATAAAAGATACGGCGGAAGAAGTGGGCAACAAATTTCAAGAGAAATCTGCCGAATTTAAAGAAAAGTTGAAAGATGCAGCGCAAGATGTAGGTGCAAAATTGGCAGAGAAAGGTAGTGAAGCGATTGATAAGGCCAAGGAAGTGGGCGCACAATTGAAAGATAAATTTGATAATTTGGTAGAAAAAGCCTCGCAAGAAGCCGAGAAAGATAAACTCGAACAGGAAGCCATCAAAGCCGCTGCTGCCCTACAGGAAGCCGAGTGGCAAAAAAGAGCCGCTGACAAAACTGCCGACAGTACGCTGGGTAGTATGGGTAGCTTTTTTGACAAAGCCCAGCGCTACGCCGATGGCGATTATCACGATACTGGTGCTAAGAAACCGCCTGTAGATGACCCCAATGTGCTGGAATTAAAACCCGACCCAAATTTCAAAAAAGAGAAAAAAGATAGCGCGGATGACTTGATTGATGATGCGATTATTGATAAAGAATAAAAAGAGGATGGGAGGATAGGATGAAGCGTGTTCCTATCTTCCCATCCTCCTTATCTTCCAATCCTCTACTTATGACCTCAAAATGGGAGCGACTGCGCTCAGAGCCATTGGCAGACCTCAAGCTATTTCAAGCTCGGTTCGATTATATGAAAAATCCGCGTAACGGGGCAACGCATCAGATGATTGTGTTGGAAGGTCCTGACGCGGCAAATGTCGTGGCAATCACTACTGACGAGCAGGTACTTTTGGTACAACAATATCGCTTTGGCATCGGCGCGGATACGCTGGAATTGCCCGGCGGCATTGTGGATGCTGGTGAAGCCCACGCGCAAGCAGCACAGCGCGAACTCCGCGAGGAGACCGGCTACACGGGCAGTGCGTGGCAACACTTGGGCAGCATCGCTTCCAATCCGGTTTTTATGAATAATTACACGCATCATCATTTAGCAGAAAATGTGGTTTTGACTGATAATTTGCATTTGGATGAGGGAGAAGCGGTGGAGTTGGTGCAAATGCCTGTGCAAGAAGTGTTTCAGAAATTTCGGGAAGGTTTTTTTCAGCATCCGCATACGGTGAATGCGCTATTGTTGTTTTTTGTGAAAAAGCACCTTATTTAGTGTTGCTTTCAACACTTGTTACAGTCCCTTTTTCCTCGGATAGCATTTTTTTACCACAAAGGTCACAAAGTTTTTTACACAAAGAACACTATGATAAAGTATGTAATAGACAATGGATATCAAAAAATTATTTTAAACTTTCTTCCCTAAAATCGTATTGTACTATTCTAAAATCTAAAAATATGCGTCCATTAATTACAATAGTTGGCATGGGTCCCGGAGTAAGTCAGGCAGTGGCAGAAAAATTTGGACAGGAAGGGTATCAGATAGCTATGATCGCCCGCAACAGCGAGAAATTACAAATTTTCAAAGATGCCCTTGCCGAAAAAGGGTTGACTGCCGAGCCATTCTCCGCCGACGCAGGCGATGCGGGAAGCCTTCAAGAGGCGTTTGAAGCCATTCGATCAAAAATGGGAGACACGTCGGTGCTGCTTTACAATGCGGCAGTTTTGAAACGAAAATCGCTGATAGAAGAGAATATGCACACGCTCACCGAGGATTTTAAAGTAAATGTGGGGGGTGCTTTGGAAGCCGTGAAAGCCGTCATTCCAGCGATGCAAGCCAATGGCGAAGGGACTTTGTTGTTTACTGGCGGTGGTTTGTCTTTGAATCCCAGTCCGTTATACGGTTCTTTGGCAGTTGGAAAAGCAGGAATGCGAAATTTAGTTGGTTCGCTGTTTGCCCATTTTAAAAATACGCCGATTAAAATAGCAACGGTCACGGTAGCAGGTATAGTCACGATGAAAAGCGAGCGACATAATCCTGCCGCGATTGCAGAAGAATTTTGGAAATTGCATCAGACGCCGAAGGAGGAATTGAAGTTTGAGGTGGTGTATTAAATGCTCAATACTGATTACAGTTGGTTCAATATTTCTAAAAATTCATCCATTTTAATAACCCTAATCTTTGGGAACTGCATTGCTTTTAAGATGTTAAAGTGCTTGTCATTGCTTACAATGAAATGAACATTTGCCGCAAAGGCGCAATCCACAAATTTATTATCGTCTTGATCTGCTATTATAGAAAAATTAAAATAGATATCCTGTTTAATTACATTAGGCAACAAAATAAGAGTGCCTATAATCAATTCAACTGTGTCTTGACCAAAAAACGTATCAATTTTTATTCATATTATAATAAAATATCATTAGTAAGATAGACTTCGTAGGCTTGACTCAAAAGTTTGTCAACAACAATCCGATAAGGAGACCACTCTGGTGCGGCAGCAACGATAATATTAGTATCGAGTACTACTCGAAGTCGTTCATTGCTCGTCACTATTCAACAAGTTTTCTAACGTTTCTTGATTGTAACCACGTTCCTGACTTACTTCGTTTATTTTTATACGTGCTTTTTCCATTAAAAATCGGGCAATTATAATTTTTAGCTCTTGCAAAGATTCATCTGAAATGCCATTTGAATAGAGTTTTAATAATTCCATTTGAATATTTGAAAGCGGCGGTTCTATATTAAGTGTCATAGTTTTAGCTTTTTACAAAAATCGGAAAAAATTACGAAATTCGCAATCTTAAATAACTGAGCACATTTGAACCACAGAGTTTACAAAGATTTTTCCTTGATTATCAACACTTTGTGTCTTTGCGTGAAAATTGGCGATTATTTAAGCCTGGCTACTTACTTCTTTTGCAAAGTCGTCGCTAATACGCCCCCAATCACCAGGGCGGTACCGAGCCATTGAAGCCAACCAAACTGTTCGCCGAGGAAGATATTTGCGAGTACAATAATGGCAATCGGTGAGAAACTGCTGATGATAGCCGTATTGCTCGGACCGATGACGCGCAAACCTTCTGCCACCATAAAGGAGGGCAGCACGGTGGATAAAATTGCCATCAAAAAAGACAAGCCGTACACTTCCATTGGATAATGAAATAATTTCCACTGGTAAATAATTCCATGATGGAGTAGAATGGCTACACTTGCCGCAATCAATGCCAGCGCGGTGAATCGTTGCGTGCCTAAGCGAGGAATGAGGCGGCTTCCGCCAAGTAGGTACAACGCATACGCCAACGCACTCACAAAAATTAAGCCTGCTCCCATCCAAAAATTTTTATTATAATCTTGTATTAAATGGTCGGCGAAAGCAGTTGCAATCCCCAAATAAGTCAATAATAATGCATAGAATTGAATGCGGGTGATAGATTTTTTTAAAAAAATAAATGAAATAAGGACTACCATGGTTGGATAGGTAAATAAAATGAGCCGCTCCAAGCCCGCAGAAATATATTGTAAGCCTAAAAAATCGAATAAACTGGCAAAATAGTAGCCCAATAAACCTAAAATTATAATCGTCAACCAGTCTCTCTTACTCAATGGCGGCACATTTTGAGCGACGGCTTTGCGTTTTGCATTCCAAGCGATGACGAGGAAAAATGGCAAGGAAAATATCATGCGCAAGGCTAATAAAGAAATGGGGTCAATATCATACCGATACGCTAATTTTACAAGTACCGCTTTGGCAGCAAAACAGATGGAGCCGACGAGGACAAGCAGCGAGGCGATGACTTGAGTGCGATTAGAAAAAGGAAGCGTGGCAACTTTCATGGAATGAAAACTCGTAACACCGATTCAAGTTCAGTGTTACGAGTAAACAGCGTTGGCGGAAAGCCGGTTGCTTGTGATCACCAAACTTGTTTGGTGAAAAAATGTGCTTAAACTTACTTGGCGAAATATGAAACCAAACAAGTTTGGTTGTTACATTATAACCAGCCGTTCTACAAAAGAATTGTTTAAATGCGTTCCTTTTATTAAATAGGTTCCTGCTGCTAAATCATTCACTAACAATTCAACCGTATTCATTCCTTTATCAATTTCCACCGTTTGCTTACGTTGTAACTGACCCTTTATATCATAAATAGCAAGTTGAAGTGTTCCTACTGTAATAGTTTGGTATTGCAATGTAACTTGGGTACGCGCCGGGTTAGGAAATAAATGGAAGGATGTAGCAATGACGGGCATGGTAAGGATACGTTTATCAGTCGCCTCATCGGCTACCACATTTCCGGTGTTGATATAAATGGTGTAGTCCTCGACTTCGCCGTAAGGGAACGTGCCGCAAGGCGTAGCCGCACCGCCGTATCGCATACTCACTCGCATTTTGGCAGTGCCGACCGCTGCGTTAATTGGAATTTGGAAGGTAGCACCGATTGCATTTACAACGCCGTCTGCACTAAAAACTTCTTCGTCTGCATCTATAAAATCGCCGTCTCGGTTATAATCAATCCAGACGCGCCAGAATTCCCGGAATCTGTCTGAAAGATAACCCGGCGTGAGCGTGAGCACGTGTGAAGACCCTCGATTTGCATTAAAAATGGTATTGGTGAAGTCGCCATAGCCGCCATTATTGCCACTATTATTTAAAAACGCACCGATGCGGACGCTTTGTATCCATTCAAAACGAGTGTTACTACCGCGCGCCGTACAATCCACAGGTGCTTGAAATTCAACGCGTTGTGAAGCAGAAGCCGTGCAACCACGCGCATCTGTGACGGTCACGGTGTACGTGCCAGGTCCGAGATTGTTGAGGTCTTCTGTGGTAGCGCCATTCGACCATTGAAATTTGTAGGTTGGTGTACCGCCATTTACAGCCAAATTAATAGCCCCATTATTCGTACCATAAGCCTGTGTCACATTAAAAGATAAACTAATAGCAGTAGGTGCTGTAACGTTGACCGCAGCGATATTTTTGCAGCCTTGGCTGTCCGTGACCGTCACTTGGTACGCACCTGCATTCAAGCCGCTAATGGAAGAAGTCTGACTACCGTTGCTCCAAGTGTACGCGTAAGGAGGCGTTCCTCCGCTTGCGCTGGCTGTCACTGCATTATTGTTTGTATTGGTACAAGCACCTTGCTGCGTTGTGATTTGGATGCTTATCGGAGTCGGTTGTAAAATGTTAATCGTAGTGGTCGCTTGTCGAATCCCATCGGAAACCGTTACAATATAAGTGCCAGCACTTAGACTCACCAAGGAAGGGGCACTTGCGCCCGTATTCCAACTATACGTATAATTGCCCGGACCACCAGAAGCGGAGACCGTCACGGCTCCATCGCGCGTACCGGCGCAAGACGCATTTTTTAAACTGGTGACATTTACAATCAAAGGAGCGGTAGTTGTTTGTTGCAAACAGAAATTATGACTTTTAAAATTCCCAAACTGTGCACCGGAAGCCAACACCGCGCCACTCGCATTGGTCAACTGATAGCTGCCTTGCCCGCTTTGGCAACACATTCCATCGTTATACGTATCGTATATATTTAAACTATAACAACCGTATGGCAGACAGACTTCAATCTCCGTTGTAGAACTAATGGGTACGTCGGTGTACGGCCCGCCTGAAGCCCAAATTTTTCCAGTCGCATCTTTAATATCCCAGAACGTTTCACTTGGGTACAAATCAAAATTGAGGCGGAGTACAACTTTCGCATCGCAAAGCAGATGTTGATAGCTCTTAGCAGTGGCACGTCGTCCGGTAGCGCCGTTGGTGTTGCGGGCGCGGACGCTGTACCAATTGCGTTGACCATTTGCCAAATTGAGTTGAAAACTGGTGTCTGCCGTAGTGCCAATCACGTCCATGTGCTTGCTACCGAGGGCGTACACGTCGTACACATTTGCACCCGCTACCTTGCGCCAGCGCACTGCCGCCGCGTTTGCACCTACATTGAAAAAATTAAAGTCGGGTAAATTCATTATAGAAAAGAATGCGTTTGAAACGGCTATTTTTCCATTTCTGCTTACGCGAATTAGGGCTTTGGTAGCGGTGATTTTAGGGACTTTCCAATCTAAATAGCGAAAGCTTGGATTGATGTTGGTTGCAATGGTTTGCCACGAATTGCCATTATCGGCAGAAAATTCTAAAGTGAACGTTCCAGTTTTACCCAGCGCATCCCAACGAATCGTTTCGGTTTCATCGGGTACAAATCCATCGCCACCCGCCGGATAAGTCACGGTCAGTTCGTCTTTTAAAAAATGATAAACGATGAAATAGGTCTGCGGTCCACGCGGCACGAGGTAGCCTTTTATTTCTATTGTATAATTTCCCGCCGCAGGCTCGTCAATGGTGACTTGTTCCATATTATTGGCTCGGTCAAAGCCTTTCCCAGCTCCTTTTTCCAAACTATCCCGATGCACAGATTGACTAAGTTTCCAAGGAAGAAAAATTGCACTGGTTGGTGATTTTAAAGTTATATCCAGGTCATTCACGAGTGCTTTGGCAGCGTTGGGTAAACCTTCTGGATCAATCCAATAAATCATGGCACGAAGTTGACGTGTACCTGTCGGCACGTTGATAGTGTGCGTACGAGTCGCGCCATTTGCAATATTTGATGTTGTGTACCAATTATTTTGCAAAGATTCTAACGCCCTGCCTGCGTGTACCCGTCCCCAGCCGCTCACATAGTCGGGACCCGGATTGTACAAATCTTCTGCGGTATTTAATAATAAAGCTTTAATAAGTGCCGAAGAGGGATTTGCGCCACCTTGCTGCGCTCGATACGCTTGATACAACAAAGCCGCCGTGCCCGCCAAACTGGGCGAAGCCGCAGAGGTGCCGCCGCCGGAAGCGTACGAGTTATTCACACCTGTTGATAAATTGCCTTGTCCGTGTGCGCAAATGTCAGGTTTGATGCGCCCGTCTGCCGTGGGTCCGCGACTGCTGGAAGACAAAACTTCGTCGTTATATTCGGCATTGCCGACAGCAATCGTGTTTTTAGCTGATTTTTTACCACCAGTGATGTTGCCAAAACGGGTGCCATCTTTTGCAATACTATTGGCATACTTTCCACAGCCTGCTTCCCCACTATTGCCAGCCGAGAACACATGAAAGAGCGCATTGGCACCAAATATCTGTTTGTCAATCGCTTGTCCGTCTTGGCTATAAACGCCGCCACAAGCCTCGCCGTAAGAGGTGGAGGTGATGACCACGCCGCGTTGTTGCAAATTAGCCACTGCCCCTTCCAAATGTGGATAACCATTGATGTCGTATAAATACAGATACGCATTCGGCGCAAGCCCCATACCCAAAGGACTCAAGTTTCCTGCACCTACTGCCAGTCCAGCCGTCATGTCGCCATGCGTACCGCCTTGACCAGCCGTGTAATCCGTCAAACGTCCTTTAAAATCATCGTGCGACAAGCCGCCGTCATCACCAATTGCGATGGAGACACCTGCTCCGTCATAGCCATTATTTGGTCCATTGCTTATCAGATTGACGCGTTGAGCGGCTCTGCCATTCCAACCTTCTGCTTGAGGTGCAATTTCAGCAGCTTCCATGAATAGAATCACCGGATGCCCCGCCAAATCCAGTAAACAACACAGTGCTGCCGTCACCACTACGCCGTCGCCCTGAACCCTTGCCGTTGCGTGACCAGTTTGTTTTAATTGGTCAGCTAACACTTGAACAGAGATACTTGGATACGGATAAACGATTACTTCCACACCTGCCGCCGACAGCGCGTGTGGTGGATAATTGGCAGTGGATAAGGCTTGTGAAAGTTTGTATTGCGGCTTGATTGGTAAAATAGTTCGGACTTCCAGCGCGTTCAAATCCACAGCATCAGGGACTTTGGCAATGTAGGCGTAGTTGGGTAAGTAACCGAAAAGGCTAATGCCCAGGCTGGTCAGTTGTGTTTCTTGTTGCGGTGTCGGTACGTCGTAGAATTGCAGGACGAGGTAGTAATAGTCTTCAAATTGACTGGCTGCCAGTTCGCTCTGATTCAAGCTATCCGTGGGCAGCATTTCAGGTGAGTAAATGGGTCCGGACTGAAGGTAAATGCCGTAGTCTTCTTGTGCGGCAATCGCATTCAGCACCCCCACGAGCGCTAAAGTGTAAATTAACTTGTGCATCTTTGTCTTTGTGCGTAAATTTATATTAATATGTTTCTATTAATGGGAGGTCGTTATTGTTTGTACAAATGTATATTATTTTTAATTCAAAAAAAATGTTTTTAGCGTAATTTATAAGAAAAAAATTAAATATATTTTAAATATATTAAAAAAAATTAAATTTTAAATGTGCTTTTAGCTGAACAGAATAGATACCAAACACGTTTAAGATGCCCATAATATTACGTACGTAGCAAGATTGACAGAAGGATTAAATAAATATTTAATACAAAGAAATCACAATAGATTAGCTCCTTCAAATAGCCTACTAGTTTGTCGAGCAACATCAAAATTATCTTACTTTTGCACTTGTCACCCTATGAACCTATGACCTTATCACCCTATTAACCATCAAAAATGCGTTCAGAATCCTTTGATAAACTCTGGAAAATGATTGGGCTGCGCTACAAGTCGCACCCGTGGCACGGCATTCCCATTGGTGAAAATGCGCCGGAGGCAGTGACCGCTTTCATCGAAGTCATCCCGTCGGATACTGTAAAATATGAAGTGGACAAGCAAACCGGCTATTTGAAAATAGACCGTCCGCAAAAATTCTCCAATATCGTACCAGCCTTGTATGGCTTCATTCCGCAAACGTATTGTAAAGAAGAAGTAGGCAAATATTGCATGGCAAAAACCGGACGCACGGGCATCATCGGTGACGACGACCCGCTGGACATCTGTGTACTCACCGAGCGCGAAATCACGCACGGCGACATCATCCTACAAGCCATCCCCATCGGCGGCTTGCGCATGCTAGATGACAATGAAGCCGATGACAAAATCATTGCCGTGCTCAAAGACGACGAAGTCTATGGACACCTCACCAATGTAAGCGAACTTCCTGTGGGAATTGTTAATCGCTTGCGCCATTACTTTCTTACTTACAAACAACTGCCCGGCGACCATCAAATGACCGAAATAACTCATGTGTTTGACCGCGCAGAAGCGCTCGAAATCATACAAGCCAGCCGGAAAGATTATCAGAACGCCTTTGGCAACTTGGAGGAAGCACTGTCGCTTACTTTGTTTGAAGCGTTTGATTTTAGTCAACGGCAGAAGGGGATGTTGAAGGGGTTGTAATCACCAAACTTGTTTGGTGTGAAAAAACCAAACAAGTTTGGTCACTACAAAATCACACAAGCCAGCCGCAAAGATTATCAGAACGCCTCTGGCAACTTGGAAGAAGCACGGTCGCTTACGCTCCTTGAAGCATTTGACTTTAGTCAGCCCCAAAATAGATGGTTGAGAAAAAACATCCCTTTTTTTCATCTTTGCCAATGAACTGCATAACTGTTACAAACAACTGAAAATTGCGATTTTATTTATATTAAAAAATTATTCAATGTTGCTACAAGCAATATTGACAGCTTTTATTTATCAAGTCTATCACGGTTTTTAAATAAATATAACCGTTTTTTTAACAATGAATGCCAGACGACAAATGAATGAATAGGTTCAATTGCACATGAACGGCATAAAAGGGTTTGTGTTAAAAACGTATCTATTTTTTAACAAAATCCTTAACTAATGAACTCACTATGTTACAATCTCCAATGTGTGAGAAACGGCTTTCAAATGGCTGTATTCTTTACCCTTGCATTGATGTTTTTAAGCGTTACCGCATCCATCTCCCAAACGACTTGTACTGCCAGCGCTGGCACACTGAATCAGACTGAAATCTGCATTTTAAACGACCAGACTATCCTGAGAGCCACTTCCAAAGGCGACACCGTTGTACCGCAAGGTTTTCGGGTGCGCTATGTACTCACAAGCGGCACGGACTTGGTGATTCGTCAAGTATCCGAACGTCCTGTTTTTATTCTACCGGATTCAGCCACTGGGCTGTACACCTTGCACACCTTGGTATTCAATCCAAGTACACTCGACCTAAGTACCGTCCAAATCGGCGTGACGACTGGCTTTGCTGTAAATGCACTCCTTGTACAAGGCGGCGGCAGCATCTGCGCATCTTTGGATGTGACAGGTGTAAAAGTACGTTTTGGCACTTGCGAAGACATTTGTCAAGCAAAAGCAGGTAGGCTCTTTCCTGCCAACCGAGATTGCTTGAGCAATGGAACGGCAACGTTGACGGCA
>CAZJXN010000139.1:0-13843 GCA_964549655.1 uncultured Saprospiraceae bacterium | reverse complement strand
TAACATTTATTTATGAAAGAAAAGATTAATAAATTATCCGAAAAACAAATCGCGCTTATCACCCTGTCACTCACGATCATAGCCTTGATCATTGGTATCGCTTTGCCTGAAATCCGCGTCGCACTTGGCTTGGACAGTGACCGTTCTGATTATCGCGCCGAACGTTCGCAAAGCCGAGACGAACGAATTGATAAGCCATTCGTAGAAGCTGGCAACGTAAATATTCCAAAACCGCCTAAACCGCCTGGTACCGCCGAAGAAAACTTACCAAAGGTAGAAATTAAAAAAGACTACGAAAACAGCAGTTTTCAAAACGGCGAATTTATTATTTACTCGGGTATTACTTTCAAAAATACGGGCATGCTGACTGGCAAAATTATCATTCAAAAAGGCGCGACATTTATCAATTCGGGCGCAATCGAAGGAGATGTGCTCAACAAAGCCGGCACTTTTAAAAATACGGGTTATTTAGACGGTGCGCTCACGGTGGAGTGAAATATACAAACCTATAAGGTTTTCGAAAACTTTATAGGCTTGTATCAAGAATCGCCTGTGCCAACGCCAGTTCAGAAGCCTCTTTTGCTATTATTACTTCTGGAACGCCCAGAAGTTTCAATGTCTCGGCAGTCGTTGTGCCAATAGCTAATACCTTTTGTTCAGCTTTCGCTGGATATTTTTGAAAATAAGCTTGTGCATTCATCGGACTGGTAAAGACGAGCCAATCGCAATCTGGTAACTCAAAATCGGTACGAGGTTGGTTTTCATATACGATTAAATTAAATGCTTCTAACTGGTTTTCTAATAATTTTTGAATAGATTGCCGAGAATTGGACGCTCTGGGAAATAATACTTTTTGCTTTGCTGCGCTTTCTAAAAATAATGCTGCGGTAGCTTTTGGCTCGCCATTACCAACAAAATTTACTAGATAACCTTTATTGACAACTGCTTTTGCAGTGCCTTCGCCCATCGCGGCTATTTTCCCTTTCCATTCAAATGGTAAGGATTGCAAATTTTCAAAAAAGAAATGAACCGCTTGTTTGCTGTAAAAAAAGACCCAATCCGCTTGCGGTAAATGTAAAAATAGTATTGCTTGAAATTGCACTAAAGACACTCCAACCACTTCAAAACCAGCCGATTGCAGTCGCTGTAAAAATACACTGTCTGCTGTTAATTCCCGACTAATAAAAATATTTGGCATTTAATAAAAAATTAAATCTTGAGCGCAAAAAATATCACAATATCCCAATATCCTAACTTTTCAACTGCTCCACTATTTTTTCCGCCAACTGATAATTCGTACTCGAAGACAAACTCACCCGCTTCACCGGCGCATCCCAACGTTCCGCCATCGCAGCCCACACGTGATAATTGCCTTGCGCGTCGCGCTCACAATACGCACCGAGTGGCAAATGACAGCCGCCATCCATGAGTTGCAACACTTTACGCTCAATATTAGTCACTGCCGATACGTCTGCGTGGTGCAATTGTTTTAATAATCGTCGGATGGTCAGGTCGTCTTTTGCTGTTTGAAATGCGAGTACGCCTTGCGCGGGAGCCGGTATAAATTCTCGTGGACTAAATTTCACCAAATGCAAATCTGATAAATCTAATTCCAACCGACTCAAACCTGCCGCTGCCAGCATGATGGCATCAAAATTGCCCGTTCGTAATTTTTCTACCCGTGTCGGCACGTTTCCACGAATATCCTGAATTTGTACATCCGACCGAAAATCCAACAATTGCGCTTTGCGGCGAGCAGAGGAAGTACCGACGATTGCATTTTTTTTCAACTTAAATAGTTGCCCTTCTTCCAATGCTGCTTTGCGCACCAGCAGCCAATCCGCTGGGTCTTCGCGATAGGAAACCGCCGTGATGACTAAACCTTCTGGATGATTCGTCGGCATATCTTTCATCGAATGCACCGCCATATCCACATCGCCGCGTAGCAGAGCTTCCTCGATTTCTTTTGTAAAAAAGCCTTTGCCCTCTATTTTATCAAAACTCAAATGTTGAATTTGGTCGCCGGTCGTTTTTATAATAATCAATTCACTTTGCACGTCTATTGCAGCCAATTGCTCGCGCGTATATTCTGCTTGCCAGAGTGCCAGTTTGCTTCCTCTCGTCCCGATTCTGATTATTTTATTCAAAATATTTTCCTTTTTGTGGCCGCAAAGATAGAATCTGTAAATGATTATTGGTTATTTAGAACCCGTACGATTCATTTACTATTTATATTTTTACAAATCCCTGATAACCCAGTATCTAATACGCAATAACCCAATAACGAATAACCAATTTTTTTCTACCTTTGCCGATATGCAACTGTCAGCACGGGAAATAGCACAACTTGTAAACGGAACAGTAGAAGGCGACTCAACGGTCTTGGTCAATCGTCCCAGCAAAATCGAGGAAGGCGGCGCAGGCTCTATCACGTTTTTGGCGACCGACAAATATGAAGATTTTGCTTATACGACTACTGCTTCTATCTTATTGGTGAATCAGTCATTCCAGCCTAAAATGCCTATTGCGGCAACGCTCATCCGCGTAGCCGATGTTTACACTTCGCTTACTTTTTTATTAGAACAATTTGGAAACCACGTTCCAACTCAAACGGGTATTGCAAAAACGGCGGATGTGCATAGCAGTGTGCAATTGGGCGAGCAAGTTTCCATCGGTAGATTAACGATTGTAGAAGAAAATGTAAGCATTGGCGAGGGAAGTTGCATCTGTGACCAAGTGTATATTGATAAAAATGTAAGTATCGGAAAAAACGTCACGCTGCATCCCGGCGTGCGCATTCTACGCGATTCTAAAATTGGGAACAATTGTACTATTCATGCGAATGCAGTCATCGGAAGCGACGGTTTTGGTTTTGCACCGCAGGAAAACGGCACGTATAAAAAAATACCACAAACTGGAAATGTAATTATCGAAGACAACGTAGAAATCGGCGCGAACACTACGATTGACCGCGCTTCGATAGGTTCGACCCTTATTCGTGCTGGTGTAAAATTGGACAACCTAATTCATGTGGCGCATAATGTGGAAATTGGTGAGAATACGGTCATTGCTGCACAAACGGGCATCGCGGGCAGCACGAAAATTGGTAAAAATTGTCGCATCGGCGGTCAAGTTGGTTTTGCAGGGCACCTCACCATTGCAGATGGCACACAGATACAGGCGCAAAGCGGCATTGCTTCTCACGTGAAAGAAGAAAATACAGCACTTTTTGGTTCTCCCGCTTTTGCGTACGGCGATTATATAAAATCTCATGTTATTTTTAAAAAATTGCCGGAATTGTATAAACGATTGTTGAATTTGGAAAGGATTAATAATGAAAAAATGAATAGTAAATAATAAAAGAGTGACCGAGTGACGAGCGAGAAGTCCGTAGAACTGACACAATTATAGCGAAAAAATATCCCAATATCCTAATCTCAAAATATCAAATCCAATATCCCAAATCAAAACCTATCTTTGCAAAAATTCGAGCCGCAGATGATGGCAAAACAACATACGATTCAACGGTCGGTCGCGGTAAGCGGAGTAGGCTTGCACACCGGCGCAATGGTCACACTGACTTTTAAATCCGCCCCAGAAAATCATGGATTCAAATTTCAGCGCATTGACTTGGACGGGCAGCCGATAGTAGCAGCAGAAGTAAGTCGCGTAGCATCTACGAAACGAGGCACGACGCTACAAGCGGGAGAGGCGCAAGTGAGCACGGTCGAGCACGTACTGGCAGCACTCACAGGACTGCAAATAGATAATGTGTTGATGGAAATTGACGGACCCGAAGTCCCGATTATGGATGGCAGTGCGCAGCCTTTTACGGCAGCCCTTCAAGAAGCCGGAAAGCAGGAACAGAATGAAACGCGCGAGGTTTTTGAGATACAAGAGCCCATTTATTTTCGAGATGAAGAGACCGGTACAGAGATGATGGCACTGCCCGCAGAACGATATGAAGTGACCACCTTGATTGATTTTAACTCGGATGTGTTGGGACCACAATTCGCTGATTTACACAATATTACAGATTTTGAAAAAGAGATTGCACCTTGTCGCACGTTCGTTTTTTTACATGAGTTAGAATATTTGTTCAAACAAAATCTTATCAAGGGAGGTAATTTGGACAATGCCATCGTTATCGTAGACCGCGTCGTGTCGCAAGCGGAATTGGATAATTTATCTGAAATGTTGGGCAAACCCAGCGTAAAAGTAGAGAAAGAAGGCATTTTAAATACCCTGAAATTGCATTTTAGAAACGAACCCGCTCGGCACAAGCTCTTGGATGTAATCGGCGATTTAGCCTTGTTAGGTTTACCGATCAAAGGTCGCATTGTAGCTACAAAGCCTGGACACCGCACAAATGTTGAATTTACAAAGGTTTTAAAAAAGCATTATCAAGAACAGAAAAGGTTAAAAGGCAAACCCAAATACCATCCAGACGAGGAACCGCTATTCAATAGTGTAAAAATCGCGCAATGGCTGCCGCACCGCTATCCGTTTTTGTTGATTGATAAAATTATAGAACTATCTGCAAATCATGTTGTTGGCGTAAAGAATGTGACCTTTAACGAATATTTTTTTCAAGGTCATTTTCCGAATAATCCGGTGATGCCCGGTGTCTTACAAATCGAAGCGATGGCTCAAACCGGCGGTATTCTTGCACTTTCTACCGTGGCAGACCCCGGCAATTGGGACACCTACTTTTTGAAAATTGACAACGCCAAATTTAGATTGCAGGTCGTACCCGGCGATACCGTCTTGTTCAAAATGGAATTGCTAGCGCCCATCCGACGCGGCATTTGCCAAATGTACGGCACGGCTTACGTCGGCAACAAACTCGTTTCGGAAGCTGAATTAACTGCTCAAATCGTCAAGCGCTCGTAACATGAATCATTCCCGCCATTCTCTCTCCGTGATTCACCCGGAAGCCAAAATCGGGGAAAACGTCCATATCGGACCTTTTTGCTATATTGATAAAGATGCAGAAATCGGCGATGGTAGCTGGCTGGGGTCGCACGTGACGGTGTACGATGGTGCTCGTATCGGCAAAAATTGTAAAATTTTTCCAGGAGCAGTGATTTCGGGCGTTCCACAAGATTTGAAATTTCAGGGGGAAACCACGACTGCTGAAATCGGCGATGGCACGACCATCCGAGAATATGTGACCGTAAATCGCGGCACTTCTTACGCCAATCGGACGGTCGTTGGTAAAAATTGTCTACTCATGGCGTACGTACACGTTGCGCACGATTGCCAGTTGGGCGATGATGTTGTGCTTGCCAATAACGTCACGCTTGCCGGTCATGTCGAAATTGAAGATTGGGCAATTCTGGAAGGATTAGTAGCCGTGCAGCAGTTTATTCGTATCGGGGCGCATAGTTTCGTGGCGGGCGCTTCGCTCGTGCGCAAGCATGTGCCGCCGTATGTGAAGGCAGCACGCGAGCCACTTTCTTATGCCGGTGTAAATGTGATTGGTCTGCAACGACGCGGTTTTACGCCCGAACAAATCAATCAGATTCAGGATATTTATCGCATTTTGTTTGTAAAAGGCTATAAAATTTCAAACGCTGTAAAAATCATTGAACAGGAAATATCCCCCAGTGGCGACCGTGACCGTATCTTAGAATTTATACAGCGAGCAAACGACAACGAAATCGGCATTATGAAAGGCTTTCGCCAAATCAATGGCAGTCGCGTGAAAAATGGGGAACAAGGGGTGCGGGAGGAGGAATAAGTTGGGAAATTGGGAAATTTTTTCTCACTTGTGATGTGGACGGTATTTGGTTTTAGGTCAACACGTCACGTCTGGCATCTGGCATCTAGAAATTGGAATATTGAAATAATTTGAACACAAAACAACAATTGACAATTCGCTTAGAAAAGGTTGCGAAACGCTATCGGATGGAATGGGTGTTGCGGGGCGTGACGTTGCAGTTTGAATCCAGTAAGAATTATGCCGTTACAGGTCCGAATGGCTCCGGCAAATCCACTTTACTCAAAATCCTATCTGGTCATCTCACCCCATCCAAAGGTAAAATTAATTTTTTTTTGAATGAGAAATCATTATCGAATGAATTGATTTACAAGCAGTTGAGTTATACAGCGCCGTACATTGATTTGATAGAAGAATACACGCTCCCTGAAGCCTTACATTTTCATCAACATTTTAAACCTTTTATTAAAAATCAAACGCCCGCCGACCTTATACAATTACTTGGTTTTGAAAAATCTAAAAATAAACCCATCCGCCACTTCTCTTCTGGTATGAAACAACGCCTCAAACTTGCACTCGCCATTTGTTCCGACACGCCCCTACTCCTCTTGGACGAACCCACTACCACACTTGATCGCCAAGGCGTAGCGTGGTATCAAAATTTGATTCAAGAATTTGCGGGAAACCGCTTGGTGATTGTAGCCTCGAATGTGGAAGAAGATTTCTTTTTTTGTGAGGAACGGGTGAGTATGCTGGCGTTTAAGTAGTATGCAAACTTGTTTGGATTATGATTTTCAAAACCCAAACAAGTTTGGGTATTACAATTGCTCCTTCAACTCCAACAACATCTTCTTTATCTTTTCCAACGTTTCTATTACCGATTGCTTCTCTTTATCGCGCTGGTGGCGGTCTTTGAGTTCTTGTTTAGCACCGCTGAGGGTGAAGCCGCGCTCTTTGACGAGGTGATAAATATCTTTGATTTGCTCGATGTTTTGCTGCGTGAAGCGTCGGTCGCCTTTGCTATTTTTGTGTGGTTTCAAGCTGTCAAACTCGCCTTCCCAAAAGCGAATCAAAGACTTGGACACGCCAAATAGATCCGCCACTTCACTGATGCTGTAATAGCGTTTGAGCTTATCTTCCTGATCTTCAAACATAGGCAATTGGTTCATGGAAAGTTGGAGAATAGGAAGATGGGAGGATAGAGACAACAAATCCTAGTTTCCTATCCTCCCATCCTCCATTTTAAGAATCTATTGCAAAAGCGTAATAATATTCGCCGGGATAATCTTCATACACGCCTTCCAGCATCACTTTTCCTTTCGAAACCTTGAGTGTTTTGATAAAATCTTCCATGCTACCTATTTTCTTATCGCCTACTTTGGTAATGATGAAGCCTGGTTCCATGTTGGTGCGCTCTATTTTACTGCCTCGGATGATGCTCACTACTTTCACACCCGTCGTACCCGCCCTGCGTACTTCCTCGGCTGTAAGGTCTTGCAATTCAAAACCTAAGTCTTTTGTCAGTTCTTCATCATTGGAGGCGAGAATGACCGCATTATTACTTTTATTTTTTAATAAAACTTTGGCAGTCAACGTTTTATTATCTCGAATATAATTGATAATCAAAGTGTTTCCTGGGCGATAGCGACCGACTTGCTCTTGCATTTCCGGTACCGTTTTGGTTTTTACGCCGTTGATCGCCATAATGACATCGCCTTTGCGCAAACCTGCTTCATCCGCGCCACTCGCCGGGCTTACCCGTGTGATGTACACGCCTTCGATCGCATCCAAGCCCAATTCCTTCGCCCGTTTGGTGTCCATTTTATCAATAAAAACGCCCAACATTCCGCGCTGCACAACTCCATAATCGCGTAAATCTTTAATGACTTTGCGAACCAGATTAGATGGTACTGCAAACGAATAGCCTTCATAACGTCCTGACCGCGTGATAATTGCAGTATTAATGCCTATCAATTCTCCATTTGTATTGACCAGTGCACCGCCGCTATTGCCGGGATTGACGGCGGCATCGGTTTGAATAAATGATTCAATCCGGTCTTGCCCTTCCAAAATATCAATACTTCTGCCTTTGGCACTTACGATACCTGCGGTGACTGTTGATTCTAAATTAAAAGGATTGCCGACTGCCAACACCCATTCGCCGACGCGCAAAGAATCGGAATTGCCAAAACGGATATGCGGCAGCTTTACAGCGTTTATTTTCAATAAAGCCAAATCTGTACTTGGGTCAGTACCAATGAGTTCTGCTTCAAATTCGCGTTTGTCGTTGAGCGTCACACCAATCTTTGTACCATCTTCAATCACATGATTATTAGTTACAATATAACCATCAACTGACATGATAATGCCGGAGCCGGAAGACGTGCCATAGGAATTGCTTCCCCAAAAATCAAAGCTACCGCCTGATTGCTGGGTTTTGATATTCACCACCGAAGCCGTAACGGATTCCGCCGCCGCGATAAAATTGGTAGGTGCCGACGACAAAAACGTGCGCAAGGGCGCATCTCCAAGCGGGTCATTGGTCAACTGAGGATAGCCCATTAAGGGCGTTTCTCGTACCATCATTTCCGGCTGGGGTGCCACCCACCGATAAATAAACACTGCCAACAAGGCACTCAGCAACGAACTGACTGCCACAACCATGTATTGCTTCATAAAATCGGGACAATTTTCACTTTCAATAATCTCTAAGCCTACTAAGATAGGGGAATGCGTTAATTGAACGCCAATTTAGTAAAAATAATTTCAACAATTCTGATGAAAACCTACAAGCGGTCGGCAAATCTGCGAAAAATTTCGTTTAAAATTACAATGGCAAAAGGGTGATGGGGTGATAGGAGGATTGGAAGATAGGATATCCAAAACACTATAACACCAAAATACTATAACACGTTAACACAAAAACAAATGAATTTCTTTAAATATCAAGGCACCGGCAATGATTTTATAATGATTGACCAGCGTGAAACGCAACACCTTACGCGGGCAGATGTGGACGTGATAGAGCGTTTGTGCGACCGCCGTTTCGGCATCGGCGCAGATGGGCTGATTTTGTTACAACATTTGGAAGGTTATGATTTTGAGATGATTTATTTTAATTCTGATGGGCGCGAAAGTTCGATGTGTGGCAATGGCGGTCGTTGCATTGTGGCGTTCGCCAAACAATTGGGGGTGATTGAAAACCATGCGCATTTTTTGGCAATTGATGGGGAACATGAAGCGATTATTCGACCCGATGGCTGGGTAGAATTGAAAATGAGTGATGTAAAAAGCATGGAAAACGGTGCTGATTTTTATTATTTAAATACCGGCTCTCCGCATTATATCACGTTTGTAAAAGATGTAAAAGAAGTAAATGTTTTTGAAGAAGGACGCGCCATTCGTTATAATGACCGCTTCAAAACGGAAGGCACGAATGTCAATTTTGTAGAACCAACTGACAATGGAATCACCGTCGCCACGTACGAGCGCGGCGTAGAAGATGAAACGTTCTCCTGCGGCACGGGCGTGACGGCTGCAGCGATTGCTTATTATTTAAAATCTAATAAAAATATTATTACAAACATTCCGATTCAAGTGAAAGGTGGTAAGTTGGAAGTACGCTTCGAGCCTGACGGACAAGGCTTTACAAATATCTGGCTGTGTGGACCGGCGGAAATGGTGTTTGAGGGATATGTAACTATGTAATAAAGCTTTCGCAAATATTGTAGATAAACCAGTTTATTTCTAACAGCACCATTTGCGAATGGTTTTACTTGCTTTCTGTCAGACTTTAGCAGTTATATTCTTTCTCATTATAAATCCAACAAGCGTCATTACAATGCCTATAGTAGCAAGACCACCAGCGATGAGTTGAATTCTGCCGGTTTCACCTATATAAGCCATCAACAAACTGGTAATCAATAGGATTATTCCAAGTGGCAAGAGCAATTTTGTCATGACTTTTAGATTTTAAGTTGAAAATAATCTTTAAAATTACAAAACTATTTTAAAATAAAAAAAATGCTGTACAATGGATAAAATAAAAAATATCAGGACATCATTCTACAATTTCTGTATCATTTTAATGAAGAAAGCGTTGGCAATCAACCTGATATCAAAGTGAAACGTCGCATCCTGCTGACCGATAAAATAATAGTTTTCAATTGCTCGCTATCGGCTGGAATGAGATGCATTACATTTTCGGTCCCATTCTTCACTTTGATATTATAAATGATAAAATTTGGATGCAATGCAACAACACTGAATAGGAAGCCGTGGATTATTTGGTGGAACACGGGGTTGAACGGCAAGATGTTGTACTTGGATTTGTGGCTCCAAAAGCACGGAAATTTTCGGGATTTGCGATGTCTTAAAGTGATTATAATTCGTAAATTATCAACTACTTAGTGTTTTGTTTCCAAATAATGCTGCTTCAAAATATCTTCGCCAAAGTCATTGCCTTTTTCTCGCAAAATAGCGTGGATGTGATTCCCATCATTTTGAAATCCGACGTTATCATATTCAATTAAAAAATCGGGACCGTTGATAATATAATAATGTGGTTGGTTATTTTCAAGACTGCCAATCCAGGCAAAATAGACCTTTTCAATACCCGATTTATTGATTTCTTCAAAGAGTTGGTGTGCTTTTTGGTGTTCAAAATTGTGGGTGTATTCCTGAATCAAGATTTCCAGCAGCCCTTTTTGTGCCTCGTCCAAGTCTTTGGCAGCGATGCCATAATAGCTCGTAATGCGCTGGTTGCTTTGCGGCGAAGTGATGATGTCTTTAGGCACTTCTTGTTTCAGAATCGCCACTCCTTTTTGCGTCTCCGAAAGGGTATTGACAAGCATAAAACCCAAATCTTCTTCCTTGCTCAATATTCGCCAGCTCGCATATTTTGCCGATTTTACTTCCGAAGGGTCGGTGCCATAAAAGAAAGGCGACGTAACAATCGTATTGCCTTTTAGGGTAATATTTAACGCTAAATGATGTCCTCCAAAATTAAGCCCCCACGGCGCGGTGCTTTGTGGCTTCCCCCAAACGGAGATGTAAAAATTGCCGTGCGCCCATTTTAAATCTTGCGTCATTTTAAGGGTTTGCTGATTAATTTTCCCTTTGTCAAACGCCTCTTGGTACAGCGTATTCAGAATATCGTCCAACTGCATAATGCTGGTCGTTTTCAAATACCCTTGCGAACTCAGCATCGCCGACAGCACCCGATGAAACGCCATGCGGCTCTGGTCAGAAAGCGCACCGTATGCAATACCCGGTCGAGCGACCATTCCCACAGGCAGATTCGTCCATTTGTAGCGGAGACTGTCGTTGAAGGTGTAAACGGTTTTTTGCAATTCCTCGGCGGTAAGTGTTTGGAGAAATTGATTGGTGGATGCTACGAGGGTTTTAGTCGCTTGGGCAAAGCCTGTTATACTGACTAAAAGAGTAAACAAGATTTGTAAAAATACACTTTTTATCATTTGTAAAAAATTGGCAATCAGGTTGTTAGCCTATATTAAAATTCATTACAATTACAAAAAATTATATCAAACTTCTTTCAATAACTGCCGCAACGCCTTCATATTTTCCTGTTCGTCAAAAATAGCGCGAATATTGATTGAAAATCCTTGTACGGCACGGCTTTCGATGATGCCCTGCGATGCTTTGAGGTGCAGTTTAAATTTCCCATTTTGCAAAAAATACTGCTCTACGCTTTCCTCATCGGGGTCTATAATCCAATATTCTTGTACGCCATGTGCTTCAAAATCTTGAAATTTGATGCCGCGGTCTCTTTTTTCTGTTCCTTCCGACAATACTTCCACCACAAAATCAGGCGGCGGGTATTTCCATTGCCCTTTTCGGAAATGCACGGCTTTTTCATTGCCAAAAAAAACCACATCGGGTTCGTAATCATTGCGCGTAAAGGCACTCATGACTTTTTCGTAACCGACATAGCCCAATTGAGCCAACTGAACAAAAGGCTTTAGCAGCAAATAGAGTGCACCCGTAGCGTCCGTGTGCTCCTTTTTTACCGGAGAATGAATGATTACTTCGCCATTGACAAACTCTGCTTTCAGGTCGTCGTCAATGTCCGCATAAAACTGCTGTCGTTTTTGGCGTTCCTCCTCCAATTGCGTTTGCAGGCGCGCCACCAGATTCGGTGCGTCTGGGCTTTCCAGAATAGCCTCGATATGTTTTTCCGAATTTTCGTAGTACATGGCAAAAAGGTTTACTTACAAAGATAAACACTTAAACGGGAATAATCAATGTTTCCGTTTCTGCCGAGGCTTTGACCGGGGCGCTACCGCTTCTACTGAAGGATTTACAACTGTCGAGTCTCCGTAGGGACTCGACAGGAAAGCGTATTAGCGCTTATTGAGGTCTGGTGAGAAACAAAAATTTGGGCATCCCTTCAACGCCTGCGCTCATCATCAACTTTTTCTTTGCTTCCGATGCCAAAGCAGCTTTTGCTTTTGTCCAATCGGTAACACCAAAAACAAGTGTTACTACATTGGGATCATCTATACCTCGCGCCAATACCAGGTCTATCAATCCTTCATTCGCTCTGGCAGCAGCACCTTCCGCGTCAAATACTTTAAACCAGGCATCGAAATCTTTTACCCGGTGGGTGATTTGAATGTCATCCTTTGGCTCTATTTTTGAATCGCCCACGCTGATTACATTGTGAAAGGCAATATCTGGAGTAGAGACAACCCCCGACTTTTGCATAATCTCTTTCAATCTGGGGTCTGCAATAAAATCTTTTGCCTTTTGCAAATCCGCTATTTGGAAAGCCAGCAAGACCCGATTGGGATTCTCGACATCCTGAAGAAGGTCTATTTGGGTTAAACCTGCGGCTTGTCGTATTGGGAGGTCTGCCTCATAAACCGGTTTCCACTTTGCAAAATCAGCAACGGTTACATTGATGGTAACCACTTGGAACAGCGGCGCTTGAGCCGAAGCCGAGGTAGCAAGCAGGGCAATGCAGCCTGCCAAAACGATGGCTTTTGCAGCCAAAACAAGATTTTTCATAATAATAGGTTTTTTAAAGTAATGATGGATAAATAGTTTAAAAGGGATGGATCCTTTACAATGCTAAAAGAAAAGCAGTAAAGAAAGCCAGTTTTTCATTTTTTTTGGAATTTTTTAGATTGAATGCCTACTCACTTCCGTTTTCGGCTTCGCTGTTTTTATCAAATTTCATTTTATTTGTTTACTTTGTTGTGTATAAATAAAAAATCTTAATTTTGCTTTTAAAATTGTTTTAAATGAGTAATCGTGTTTTATATTCAAAAATGCAAATGCTTCAATCTGATGACTTGAGGAACGACTTGCTGTTATACATTGAATTTCTTCTAACCAAACAAAAAGAAAAAAGCACAAAGCGAATTCCTGTTTTTGGTTCTGCAAAAGGTACATTTAAAATGTCTGCCGACTTTGATGAACCTTTGGACGATTTTAAAGAATATATGCCCGAATGAATCTGCTGCTCAATACGCACACGCTCATCTGGCTGTTAGAAGGCGATGAAAATCTAAGCCCAAATGCCTTAACAGCTATTCAAAACCCTGCTAATACTTGCTATGTAAGCAGTGCATCTTTATGGGAAATTGCTATAAAAATCAGCATTTCTAAACTTGTAATGACCATTCCATTCCAGGAATTACCTCGTTTAATTTGGGAAAATGGCATTGAAATATTACCTGCGGAATTTGAACATTTCTTAAAAGTTTCAACGCTTCCCTTCCACCACAAAGACCCCTTTGACCGTATCATCATTGCCCAATCTTTTGTTGAACAGATGGAAATTGTTGGCAAAGACGAACATTTCATTTGTATGGATTAAGCCTCATTTGGTAATATTTTTTAAATTTCTACCTACGCTGAGCGGTTTTCGGCTGCCCCGGTTTGATTTTTGATAATTACACTTTTCACTCCGCTCGTGAGCGTAAATACAGCGGGGGGTAATTATCGGCGCAATCCATCAGACAGCGCCGATAAACCGAATTATTTTCTCTGTTTCAATTTCATTAATAAATAAGAAAACGTTAACGCATTTAACTTTGCACGCTGTTCGTTCGTAGATGCACCGGCATGTCCGCCTTCGGTGTTTTCGTAATAATA
>CAZJXN010000138.1:0-14085 GCA_964549655.1 uncultured Saprospiraceae bacterium | reverse complement strand
TTAGAAATTTATCCTTTGACAAAAAATCAAACACAAGCTGATTCAACATTAAGGTTAGGTTTTGAAATTGATAATTTTTATGATGTGTTGCAACAACTTTCTCAACAAAGTATAAAAATAATCGCCGAACCAATACAAACTGAATTTGGTACAATCGCCATTATTCAGGACTCTGATGGACGAAAAATCGAACTTTACAAAAAAGAATTCGATTAACTTTTCATTGAATTTCTGACTTCCGACTTCTAACGTATTATTATTCCCACAAGGATTTGCAAAGCGTTAAAAAAATCTCACCAAAATTTGGTTATTTTGCAAAGTGTCAATTTACCAATCTGATTTGACCCAAAAAACGATTCACCACCACAATGATATTCGAAATATTTTTGACCTTATTTTTAGTATTCCTAAACGGATTTTTCGTCGCGGCAGAATTCGCTATCGTCAAAGTTCGGTCTTCCCAATTACAAGTCAAAGCCGGCAATAGCTTCACCGGAAAAATCGCGCAGTTTATTATAGAACATTTAGACTCTCACTTGGCGGCAACCCAATTAGGCATTACGCTGGCGAGCTTGGGCTTAGGCTGGATTGGCGAAGACGTAGTGTCGCGGCTGGTTTTGAACTCAATGCACGGTATGGGATTTGAAATGAGCGAAAAGCTATCGCATCAGATTGCGGTGCCGATTGCTTTTGCAATTATTACCGTATTGCATATTGTTTTTGGAGAGTTGGCGCCGAAGTCGCTGGCAATTCGTTATCCGACTAGCACCACACTCTGGCTGGCATCGCCGTTGCGATTTTTTTATGTCGTTTTCCGACCTTTCATTTGGGTTTTAAATGGTTTTGCGAATTTTATTCTTCGCATGATAGGTGTTCCACCTGTTGCGCACGGCGATATTCATTCGGAAGAAGAGTTGCGATTGATTATTGCGGAAAGCGAGGAAGGCGGGGCAATTGAATCCTCCGAGCGGGAATTGATTCAAAATGTATTCGATTTTGACAACCGACAGGTGAAGCACATCATGCGCCCGCGCACGCAGCTCGTGGCATTCGATGTGGACACGACGCTGGAAGAAGCCATTGAAGAAGCGTTGAAAGAAGGCTACTCGCGCTATCCTTTGTACCGCGATTCGATTGATAATATTCTGGGCATTGTGATGACCAAAGATTTGCTCACCGAGCGGCTTTCGCCAAATGGAAAAACGGTGCAGGATATGTTGCGTCCTGTTATTTACGTCAATACAAATCGGAAAATTACGCATTTGTTGCGCACGTTTCAAAAAGAGCGAACGCAGTTTGCAGTGGTCGTGAATGAATTTGGTGGCACAGTGGGCATCGTAACATTAGAAGATATTTTAGAAGAACTGGTAGGCGAAATTCAAGATGAATACGACACTGAACTCCCCATTGTAGAAAAAACGGCAGATAGAACGTTTAGAATTCTCGCTCAAAATCCGATAGACGAAATCAATGAATTCCTGCCAGAAGCACTCCCTGTCGAAGGCGATTATTTGACGCTCTCCGGCTTGTTGTTGAACACGTCTGACAATATTCCGCAATTTGGGCAAACTATCTCTATTAGTAATTATGATATTAAAATATTGCAAATGTTTCATTCCAGCCCGGAAATCGTAGAAGCCGTGTGGAAAGGGAAGGTGTCTGAAGGGTGATTTTTATGATTTTTGTGATGGATATGATACGCTTATTATATTACGCCCTTTTCGAGAAAACTCTGCGCCTCTGCGCCTCTGCGGTTAAAATGTTTGAACTGTGATTTTTATGATTTTTGTGATGCATATGATACGCTTATTATACTACGCCCTTTTCGGGAAAACGCTGCGACCTCTGCGGTTAAAAAAATGCTCCGAGGGCTGCCAATCACCTCCCCACACATTAACAAAATCATAACCAAACCCCCATGTAACTTCCGTCCACTTTCATCGTCAAAAGAGCATTCAACAAAATTTTAAAACAGACTATGAAAAAGATAATTGTAATGTTACTGGCGCTTGCGCCCCTCTTTGCCATCGCTCAAAATATGGCACCGAAAAAAACAACCGAAGAGCGCGTGCAAAAACATACCGATAAAATGGCAACTGACTTGGGCTTGGACGAATCGCAAAAAGCAGAAGTAGCTGCCATCAACAAAAAGTACGGCGCAGAAGCGGAAGAACTCAGAGCGGACAAACAGGCAGAAAAGAACACCCGCCGCACCGACGCGCAGAAAAGATTGGCTGCTCGGGATGCCGAATTGAAAGCAGTGCTGACCGATGATCAATACGCCAAACATCAAGAAATGAAAGCAGCGCGTAAGGCAAAGCACGAGGCGAAAAAAGAGAAAATGAAAGCCAAGAAAAAAAGCAAAAGAAGTTAATACCAGTGAGCAGTGGGCAGTCGCTAATTACTTGGCAAACAAATTTTAAAACACTGCAATGCATCCTTTTAACTTTATCTTGAAAGCAAGAGTTATAGTATTTCAAATGGTCAGCCGACCTCCCTCCCCTTCGGGGATACAAGGGCTAATCGGCTGACCATTTTTTATTTTCCAAAATCCTCCCATCTTCCCATCTTCCTATCCTCCAATTTCCCTTACCTTTGCGCCTTCAAAATTGTGTTCATGTTCAATGTGTTCGTGTGTTCATGTAGCGAGCGGACACAAACACATGAACACCTCAACACTCGAACACAATGAAGAAAATACAATCTGCCCTCGTTTCCGTTTATTCCAAAGATGGTTTAGAACCGATTATCCGACAACTCCATGAATTTGGGGTGAAATTATATTCCACGGGTGGCACACACGCCTACATTCAAAAATTAGAAATTCCGGTAGAAGCGGTGGAAAATTTGACTTCTTATCCTTCGATTTTGGATGGGCGAGTGAAAACGTTGCATCCAAAAGTGTTTGGCGGAATTCTGGCGCGGCGCGAAGAAGAGCATTTAGCACAGTTGCGGCAGTACGAAATTCCTGAAATTGATTTGGTGATTGTGGATTTATATCCATTTGAACAGACGGTGGCAGAGACGGACGATGAGGCAGAAATTATAGAAAAAATAGACATCGGCGGCGTGTCGCTCATTCGCGCGGCCGCAAAAAATTATGAAAGTGTGGTCGTCATTCCATCCAAAGAAGAATATCCGATTTTGCAAAAATTGTTGGAAGAAAAGCAAGGTTTCACCAGTGTGAAAGACCGGCACGAGTTGGCACGAAGAGCCTTCAAAGTTTCTTCTAATTACGACATCGCCATTTTCAATTATTTCAACGAAGGCACAGCAGACGTTGCTTTTAAATACAGCATTCACCGCTCGGACATCTTGCGCTATGGCGAAAATCCGCACCAAAACGGCGTATTTTTCGGTGATTTTGACCAGATTTTTGACAAACTCGCTGGTAAAGCCATCTCTTACAATAACCTCGTAGACATTGACGCGGCGGTACAACTCATGCGCGAGTTTTTGCAGGAAGCACCCACTTTTGCGATTCTAAAACACACGAATGCTTGCGGCGTAGCGACGCGCCCAACTTTGCTCGAAGCGTGGCAAGCGGCCCTGGCTTGTGATGCTACTTCAGCTTTTGGCGGTATTTTTGTGTGCAATCGCTCACTGGATTTGGCGACAGCTAAAGAAATTGATGAATTATTTTATGAAGTCGTCATCGCGCCAGATTTTGAACCCGATGCGTTAACCTTGCTCTCCGCAAAGAAAAATCGTATTTTGTTGAAAATTAAGGACTATTTTGTGCGTCCGCGTAGTTTTCGCAGTTTGTTGAATGGCGTTGTAGAACAAGATACGGATTTAAAAATCGAAACAGCAGCGGATTTAAAAACGGTGACTAAAAAAGCCCCGACGATGTCCGAAATCAGCGACTTGCTTTTCGCCAACAAATGTTGTAAACACTTGAAATCCAATGCGATTGCCTTAGTCAAAAATCATCAATTAATCGGTATGGGTTGCGGACAGCCTTCGCGCATTGACGCACTCAAGCAAGCCATTGCGAAGGCACAAGCGTTTGGATTCGACCTCACAGGCGCAGTGATGGCTTCCGATGCGTTTTTTCCTTTCCCGGATTGTGTAGAAATCGCTAAAGGCGCGGGCATTACGGCGGTCGTTCAACCCGGCGGCTCCATCAAAGACCAAGACAGCGTGGCTTATTGCGATGCAAACGGGCAGGCGATGGTGATGACGGGGATACGGCACTTCCGGCATTAAATTTATCTTTCGCTCCAGATAAAGGATTGACCATTTTATAATTAATCATTGACCACCACACAATAAACTGGTAATCAAGTGAATTAGCTATTCGAATGTGACACTTATTTAGGTTGAACTGCTTAGCTATGGAGGTCAGGAGATAAAAACGCTTCGAGCGCAAAAAATATCCTAATCTGCCAGAGGCAGACAAGTATCCTAATATCATAACTTCCCCACCGCCCTCAGCGTCACCAACAACGCACTCAACACCAGTAGCCCACACGTAATGCCAATCGTCGGTGCCGAAAAAAACATCTGCGCCTGCCCTGAAATATATGCTCCCGCAATATCCGCCAAATTCACCATCGCCATGTACGCCGTAAATTGCGAGCCTTCCACCTGCCGCGCACACAGCGCCATCAACATCGGCATACATGCCACACTAAATCCCGGATCCATCACTGACCACAGCACTAAACCCGTCTTTGCCACCGCCTCATTTGTCCAATACGGACTCAACGCATTGAAAATCAGAAAACAAGCCGCACTAAACGCCATCATAAATATCAGCAACTTCGCCGCGCCGATTCTATCTGCAATAATGCCACCAATCAAAATCACAATTACAATCACAATCGTACCAAACGTACCTTGCAAGACCGACACATCCGTATCCGCCCAGCCCAATCGTTGAATTAAATGAACCGAATAAGCCCGCGTAAATACTGCCTGACAACTATAATACACCAACATCGGTATAAATAGGAGCAAGCTCGTGCGCGAAGTCAAACTTTGAAATAACGTTTTAAAAATCCAACGAATGCTGATGGAATTGTTATATTGTTGAATGGTTAAATGTTCAAATTGATTGTTGGAAGTAGAAGCCGAAAGGGAAAAGAACGCGTCTTCCTGTTTTTCTTTTATAAAAAAAGTAACAATCGTAAGGGATAACAGCATCAGCGACATGGTAAGCGCCGCCGCATGAAATCCATAATTGCGCAGCATCAATGACAGCAATGCCGAGCCTACCGAAATGCCTACCAAAAAACCACCTCGCATAAAAGCCGTCATTCGTCCGCGCTCCTTTTCAGGAATCGTCGAAATCGCCAGCGCATCCACACTCGCATCTTGCACCGACGCAAAAATACTGTGTATAAAAAAAATAACGCCCAACAACGTCACCTGCCGCACGGGGTCATCTACCCACAAAATACCCAACGACGCTACAAAAGCTAATGCCTGCGACAAAATCACCCACGGTCTGCGCCGCCCCATCGCCGAGCCTTGAAACTTGTCAATAATTGGTCCCCACACAAATTGCAACGACCAAGGAATGCCAACCACCGCTGCAAAACTTCCCACTATTACTGGTGTCAAACCTTTCGCCGTCAAATAATTTGCCAACGCATACAGCGCAAAACCTGCCGGAATGCCTTGCATTACATACATATAAAAAAAAGAAATAAAACGTAAAGTGCGACTTTCCGACAATACGAGCGGATACACTAGAGGACGCGAATGGGAAAGGGTAGAAGGAATCTGCATAACATTACATTTTGGTAATGTAGAACAGATTATTTTGTAAAATGTCAGCTCTAAATTAGTAATTTTTGAGAATAAACTAATTGATTTTGATTATTTACGGGTACAATTATTGTTGTGATAATAAAAATAAAGGAACTTTTACATTAAACTAATCCATGTATTTATCTAAAAAACTAAGTAAACTAAAAATTATATTGTTTATTTCCATTTGATAATAGGAATTTTCTATTGTACCCAACTCTTTTTTTTCTTTCAGATAACTAAAACGCTGAGATAGCATAATTACAGCATTTTGAAACTCTCGATTGTTACTAGCATATTGTATTGCCTCTTTGATAGCGACTTCTATCTTATCCCCCTGAGTTAATAAAGTTTTTATCTTTAAACGGCGTTCAAGCGCGGCTATCAAAATCATCACGCTATTATGATCTTTTGCCTCAGCGGCGTCGCCTAACTGTGCACTCACCGGATTTCCCTTAAAATTAAGGTAATGCAATTGATTTTGTAAATCTTTTAGAACTGTTGGAACCGCTTCAAAATAATTACTGGAAAGGTCTAACTTTCTAAGTTGTTTTAAATCTTGGAGCGAACTGGGCAGATCGGTTAATTTATTAACAGAAAGGTCTAACTCTCGAATCGTTTTGCTTATATCACCTTTTATCTCTTCTAAATATAAACCGGATAACGATAGCAGGATACCATCTTTTACCTTATTTATTTTCTGAATGGCTTTTTTATTATTTGGATAAAGAAAAATGTTAATTTTAAATTCTTTTATCTGTTGTAGCAAATCGCTATATTCATTTTTATCTTTTAATAAAGCACTCCAATACTCTTCCACTTTACTGGAAAGATCGGTATGAAACTGCCATTCCTGTAGCAAGCGCAGTCCTTTTGTTATGCCTACCAGCATATCGTCGTATTCTACGGGTATTGCTTTGATGATGGATTTTGCGAATAGCGAATCATCAGTATGTAGCAACTCTTGTTTCGCTTCAATAGCTTGTATTTCCCGCCTCAATATCATTGCCCACTGTCGGTGGTCTTTCAAATACTCATAACGTATGAATAGTGATTGCATACTTTTTGGATACAAGTAGCATTCTGTCACCTGATTTTGTAAAAATTCCATTAAGTTGAACATAAACAGATACGGAGTCGTAACGGGGTCGCTACCTGGCGCAATATGCCAAAGTGGTCGGAGCGGACTCAAGCCCAGTTGGGTGAGCATATCCGTGAACGCGTGCGGAAAAGATGAGATCGGCACAATCCAATATCGCAGCAAAGCGCCTCGCCGAATTTTTTTTTGGTCTTGTAGAGTAGTTTTTTCTAATGAGAACAGTAGTTCGTACCCGTACTCGCGCTCATCTAACGGCGAATTACCTGATTTTTTGCCTAATAAATAATCTAACAGAATAACATCATAAGCCTTTTGTCTCATTAAGTCCAAACCCTCTTCTATTACATCGGTTTCTTTTTGGGTAACCTCAATAGTAGCTCCTGCGCCGGTAACATCTTTGCCCAGCAGTTCGAATTCGCTCAACAAATCTTCAATGACCTTTCTCTTCGTGATTTTGCAAACTTTATCGGTAGAGGAAATGGGTTTATCGGCGTGGTCATCCACAATCAGAAATTTCCATGCCAATACATCTTTTAAAGGTTCTTCACACCCTTGCTTTTCTTGAAAGAATTTCAAGACGCGTAGTGCTTGTTGTTGCATCCAGGTTTCGGAATGAAATTTGAAAGGGGTGACTGCTACATCGTGTCCATGATTGCCAAAAGGAGGAATAAACGAGTTCATCAACATTCGAGTTTGAAATTCGAGCATCGCGCGGGCGGCATCTGTCCTGTAGATACAATTTTTATGATATTGAATCATGCTGCTCAATATCGTTTCCAATTGAGTTTTCAGTTTTGAAGGAGGTGCCAACAAATACACGTAACGATTCCAAATGCTGGAATCAAGGTATTTGATACGATGGTCAAATTCGCCTTGTACAAGCGTGTGGGAAGATGTGGTGTCAGTATCGTTTGATGGTGGTGTAAATAAATGCATAATATCTTGTTCTCCCAATGTAATAAGTGGAGCGTAAGGATAATCTTTTACGTGATCTGCTGTTTCTGTTTTTTGCAAATGAGTAATAGGACGAAAACTTTCAGTCAGCGTAGTAAATAAATTTTTATTTACCAATGCCGCATCCGGGCAGAAGAGTAGATGAATAATGGGCTCCACGTTTTCATTATCCGTAATTTGCAAGTCAATCGGCTCCGGCTGCTTTAGAAACCGCGTCTGAAACTCGAAGAGCAGGTCGGCAATTTGTCGGAAATGGAGCAACCAGTTGAGTGCTGGAGGAGGCGACTGAATTTCATCCTTCGGCAGCACTTGCTTTTGAAAATGATGGTCAATATAATGTAGGCACAAATTTATTTTAAACGATTCCATGATATAGCTACTGTTAGGTTTAGTAAAAAGCAGATGGCAAAAAGAAAATATTATTTGAACAGTTTCGGATAGGCTTCCCGAATATACGAAAAATCCGAAAACAAATGTGGAAACTTCTCATACAAAGTTTCTATTTTATACCGAAGTTTGTCCAGGCTCAAGTTCATTTCTCTCGCTACATCTTTTTTTACTTTGTTTTTTATCATCATGTGTGACTCAATGGTTTTTAGGTCTATCAGTACTTTTTCTTCTTGATAAGAATAGCTTTTGGGTGCCGATGAAGTGGGATGCAAAGGAGAAATAACCGCAATAGCCTCGGCTTGATATTCTTGAATTTTGTCGGGCAAGCAAGCGATATCTATTTTGAATTTGTCCAGAATGCGCCGCTGCATGGTCATGTATTCGACGGCATTTTTAAGTTGACGAATATTGCCGGGCCAATTATAATCTAATAATTTAAACAAAGTTTCTTTTTCAATTAACTGCTCCGGTGCTACTCCTTCCAAATAATGTTTGATAATAAGCGGAATGTCTTCCTTGCGTTCGCGCAGAGGTGGGATTTTCACCGTCCAACCGTTAATACGATAGAAAAGGTCTTCCCGAAAATTGCCTTTTTGCACTTCTTCTGTCAAGTCTCGGTTGGTAGCTGTTACAATTTGAATATCCAATTGAATGTCTTTATTGCCACCGAGCGGACGAATGGTTTTATCCTCCAAAAAACGCAAGAATTTGACCTGTAATTCTTTATTGATTTCACCGATTTCATCCAGCATCAGCACGCCCGTATCCGTTTGTGCAAAATAACCTTCCAGATCGCGGTCGGCACCCGTGAAAGCACCTTTTTTGTGACCAAAAAGCCGACTTTCCAGCATGGAGTCTTGAATCATGGAGAGATTCACCGCCTGAAAAGGTTTGTCGGCGCGTGCCCCGTGCTGGTGCAGGTAGCGAGCGGCTATCTCCTTGCCCACGCCGGTTTCGCCCGTGAGGAGTACCGTGATGTTGGGTTCGGTGGAGATGGCTTCCAACGTTTTTTTAATATCCTTGATTTTTTGTGATTCGCCGATGAAGCGGTGGGCACGGCTTTCATGTTCGCGGTTGCGTTTTACTTGCGCGCGCAATTGTATGTTCTCTTGCTTAGTTTTACTGTTCTCAATAGCGGTACGAAAACGTTGCTCCCATAAATCAAAATTGACTGGCGATTTAAAAATAACATCTTTTACACCCGCTTTGAAAGCCGTCACGATAGCAGGAGCATCTCGCATATCATTGGTAATCACGATGATAGGGACGTTGGAATAGGAATGTTGAATTTTTTCTATTTGGTCTAAACCATTTTTTTCTTTCGGATTTTCTTCATCCAACACCAAGTCTAATAAAATCAAGTCATAGGTCTCCCCTTTCAGAAGCATTTCATCCAACATGCCTATGCTGTATGCTCCTTCAAATATATAGTGCTGCCGAAATCGCTGCCCCAATGCGCCACAAAACCTTCGGTCATCATCAATAAGCAGAATACGATAATTCTTGGTCAAAGACATAATTACCGATCTTGTTAAGTAAAGAAATTATTTCAACCAGAATAAAGGATACCTGTAATGTTTTAAACATTTGTAGATTCTGAGTTGGGTTCTCAAAAAAAGGTCTAATCTGTACTAAATAATTATCCACTTTTTGCAATAGATAATAAAACGGTACATACGAAAATAACCATTCATATTTATACCAACGAAGATTCAATATTTTCCAGTAAGCAATTGCTTGTGCTATATTTTGATAAATGGGATTTTCCTTAGAAGGCAACATTTCATTGGTTTGTTGCAATTCAAACTCAATCAATTCTACTTCATATTGCAACTGTGAAAGCACTTTTAAGATACTCTCCTTGCCATGCCCCAAGAAAAAGGCTTGAAACTCCGCTTCAATAGGTGCTCCAAAAGTTGTTACCGGTTGCCAGTCAGCACCAGCAGTTTGTGCAGCGGCAAAAAAAGCGGGCAGGTTCGTCGGTAATTCAAACGCATCTAAATAATTAACGCCGCTTTTGCGCTCCAATCCTAAAGTGATGAGCTTTACGTGTGGCTGTTCGTGTTGCAAAAAATGTTTCCACAAGGCATCGGGTAACAGGCAGCCCCGCTCGTTTAGTATCGGGCTGGGTAATAGTAATATCTGTACCGCTTGCCAATGCGGATTTGTCTGCAGCACTTGCAACGAAATATGGTCACGCTCCAAAGTGCGCACGACGGATAGCGGCAAAGGATCATTAAAAAAAGGGTAGTGTACGTTCATCGCTCAATGTAATGTCCGGGTAAAACATTCAACAATTGACTAAAACATTCATTCAATTCATCCCGAAGTGCTGCGGAGCTTATCGGCTCTACCCCTTCGAAAAATCTCGCATCAATACTTTTCTTCAAGTGTTCATAATGGTTTTCTACGGCTTTGCCATACGAGTTTTTTAAACTCAGCTGCGCCTCTTTAAAGCTAAACCGATAAGGGCTGTTTTGCTCCCTATCTTCCAATAGCTTTAACCTTTGGGTATTTGTAGGACGGCAGATGCTGGATAATTGTGCTACCACTATTTGCCCATCCTCCATCGCTTCCAAGTGTTGTACCATGTCGCGTGGTGTAAATACCTCCTCTGAGGGTTTGTCCAATAAATGCCCCAATAAACGCCTCCATAATTTACCCAACCGAGGTTTCCATTGATACAAGTAATAGTACCAGACGTTATCGAAATGCTTTTTTTTAACGATTCTTTTAGTCTCCTCCTGAATGGCAGAATGCGTTTCTTTATTTGGATAAACTATTTTCAACGTACCCGAACTTCCCAAAATGGCGTGTTCGTTGGCACTTAGATAGAGGTAATGATGACCGCCCCCGAATGAAAAGAATTGGATGGATTGTGGCGGCGAAAGATTGGAAGTGTGTTTTTTTATGATAGCTATCCATTCCGCATCGGGCAAGTGGTTAGAAGTTTTATTGTGAATAAATATTTGAATGCTTTGAGTTGCATATTTTTCTAAAAAATGATAGATGAGTGTATTGCAATCTGTATGCTTTTCATTGATCATAATAAAAACATCAGTAGAAGCATTTTCTACCGTCCATTCCTCGTAGCCTTCGGCAGGAAAAACGCCGTCGCGCTCACTCCAACTCCAACTTATTATCATGATCCGAGCTTTGTTTACTTCATTCATATAGCGCGGTTTTAAATATACTTGTTATTTAATGAATCAAATCAAAGGTTTCGCTATTCATAGAATAAAAAAGTGCGTTTAAGAACCAAATAATACTTTTGCTATTCGATGTTTGAGTTCTACATCATCGCCCATGCTCACGGCGGTTTCCACCGCTGATATCAACGCTTCTACCGGACGGAATAGAATATGAGCTGCATACTCATTGTATTCACTTTTTTCATCTTTTATTCTATCCCACCATTCCATCCGACCCCGTCCGGTGGTGATGACCAACAGGAAGTTTTTTCGAATGGATGGCGTTCCAGTTGTACTATTTTTATCCCTAACCAATTCATCTAATTCTTTTTTAAAGAAAAAACCCACATTGTCATAATTTGGCGTTTCCGTATAATTGTCTTTTAAAATTTGCTCAATAAAAGAAAGGTGCATGACCAGAAAATGACAGGTGGGGATGAAATCTTCCTTTGCTTTTTTCCAGTAGTTTTTTTCGGACTGGACATTATGTTTGAAAAGTGTGATCTCCGGGCACACCAGTAGTGCTAAGTTATTTCGATAAAAATCAATCTCCTTTTCAATTTTTAAACGGTTGTATATCCGATTGTCAAAAATACACACTCGTGTGAGGAGGGTCTCGTAGAATTCTGGCAGCCGGCCTATGTTTAGGTGAGCGATAGAGGCTTTTTGGTCCCGTTTGTCATCATTGGTATAATAACTTTTTAATATGCCGTGATTGCGATAATTGATCACCTCCGATGTGCGATAAGCTGCCTGTCCAGCATCCTTATCACTATGGATTATCTCCAAGGTTGAGTGGCGGACGCTTTCTGTGGGGCTGGCAGTCGGCGATAGATACTGCAATACTTCCTCACCGGCAGGGTTGTACCACAAGCTGCCGTCATCGGCTTTTTTCTCTTTGATGAAAGGAACCAATTGGGAGTCTTGTCCAAACCACTGCTGCAGCCATAAAGCATACGCTTTTTTCAAATCCATTTCTTTTGGTTCGCACTCAATAATGCGTACAATGCCTTGCCGACGCGCCGTTTTCAGCTCCTCTTTCATATCAACCAACGTAAATTTGTACCGCGCTAAATTCTCCCATTCTGCTGGAGCAGCCGCCTTGTTCTTTGAATTGTACCGATAAAAATCTGCGCCCTTCCATATATGGAAATATTTTTTCAAATACCCTTTGGGGTACAAAAATGAATTTGGTATCGTTTTAATATATTCAGTAATGGTTTCTTTCAAATCAATACTCCGACGAACGTCTATCTTTTTTAAATCACTGAACATACTATCCCGAAGCGCGTCATCTTCCAAATTAGAAATAAAAAGAATCTCATCTTTGTGATGCCGCTGCGCTTCTTCAAAACTCAACTCTACATCTTCGTGCTTTTCGTGCTCATCCGTCGCGGATACTTTACACAGCGTAGGCGTTACCCAAGGATAATAATACATATCTCGCTCGGAGTCTTGTTTTTTATCGCGGCTGGTACCCGTATCTCCGCGCTGCACCGCGCCAACGGTATTGTTGAACAGCAAAGCCGCACATATTTTGTCCTGCGTAGTACCGCCCAATCGGGGCATCAGCGTACCATCTTCGGTCATAGTCATAATGTCTTCACACAAGTGCTGAAAACGCTGACTTACAATAGCCGATTTATTTCGGGTTTCCTCCTCTTTATCCACATACGTAAACATATTTTCTGTATCTATCCATAAGCCTACGCGCCACAATTCTTCATGTTTTATAGGATTGTTTTTGTTCACCGAGGCAGATTGCAACGAAAGGTGCAGCGTAAGACCATCTTTCTGCATTTGCTGCAGCAGTTCGTGCTTATAGTGTTTGGCATTGCGCAGTTCGTTTTCCAACATCGTAAGAAAAGCGTGTTTGCCAATGATGTCTCCTGGAAAGAAAACCTTTACTTCTTTCAATTCTTTTGCCAATTCTTCAAAGTGGTCGCCGGGTTCGGTAAATTTACTGCGTTCCAGCATTACATCTAAAGAACCATCTTCAGGCAGCTTCAATTGTTGTCCATTATCCGTGAGTATATATTTCCTATCCTTTTCCTCCTTTACACTCACCATACGTATGCGGGTCAGGTCCGTGCTGCCCAGTATTCTCTGCGTCTCTACCTTTTTGGGTCTTATATATTTAGTATCAAGCGGAACGGATGCTTCGGGTTCAAAAAAAGTAATTTTCAGATTGATGCGCCGGATACCTTCCGAACGAGCAATGGTGCCTAAATAGAGCGCATTATTCAAGAAGTCATTCCACAATAAGCTAAACAAATCCATCACCACGCCACCTGCCGGTACCTCCCGCGTCACGCCCGTCCAAAAAACACCTTTTTCTGTAAAAAACTTAAGAAGGGTATGTATCTCCTTGTCAAAGCGTTCCGTAGCAACCACGATCGGCTCCGTCTGCGCTGTGTCACCGACCGTGTAAGTCGGCAAAAGTGCTTGGAGCAGTTTCAAAGCATCTAATTGATCGGTTGAGCCATCTTTAAACGTTTTATTTACCAGCGCTTCTAAGTCTGCTACCGTTTCATGACGCGCTCCCACATACCGCTGCCAGTCGTTGGCACGTTGATTAAACAGGCTACTCAATACCGTCAAGCTATGCGCGCTGATATTGTGCGAGTAAGAGTCAATCAGGATTTGGATAATAGACTGTGAGAGATAAAGCTGGTAATAGAGGGCTTGGTTTTT
>CAZJXN010000137.1:12634-14300 GCA_964549655.1 uncultured Saprospiraceae bacterium | reverse complement strand
GGATTACATACATCAAAATCAATGGGCAAATTAGGAAAATCGCAAGTGGCGCACGTCAAACCGGAGCCGATAATTGGATTTGGGTTAGAACCTGTACCAATGCCTTCGCTACAAGCGATTAAAAATACTTCGCCGGAAGCTAAAATCGTATTTGGCGGCAGCACCACGACCCATTCGCCATTGGAAATGACGTAGCAACTCGCATCAAAATCGGCAGCACCGGAATTGGTGAGTTCTACGATGCCGTCATTGGTGCCGTCATTATTGCCGGAGTCGCCAGAGAGTTCGCTGAAGCGCAATTGTGCCCAAGCGGATGTAATATTTACAAAAAAGAGCAAAATAAAAAGCGAGCTATTTACCTGCCACTGCAAGCGGTATCTTGTTTTCATAGAAGATTAAGATTTGTTAGGAGCGAATGATAAATCTTTATCGAGTAGCAGGAGCTACCGACATAGCGGGCAAGTCAATTTGTTGTAATTTTGAAAGTAGCGGTGAAATTCGCTTGGGTAAGAATATTGCAAAGATAAAAAGGAATTGCAAATTTTTAATAATTGCGTGGAAATTTAATATCAAAATAATAAAAAGAGATTTAAAGAGATGTGGCACATTTTTGAAATGCGCCACACCTGAGTCAATATTATCGAGGCAAAATAATCATCTTTCCAGTGGCTTGGTGCTGTGGCGTTTCCAGCGTATAAAGCAAAACACCTTGTGCGGGCAATGCCGTGCTTGGAATGCGCACTTGCTGTATTCCTTTATCGAAATAGGACGTTTGTTGCAAAAGTAGTTTTCCTGTTAAATCATGAATTTTCAGTGTTGCTTGCGTTGCTTCGGGCAATTGAAAACCGATAACCGTCTCGTCGCGGAATGGATTCGGTACATTTTGAAATAAAGCAAATAACGGCGTTTTAGGTGCAATAAATGCTAACTTGAGATTAGCAATCGTTCCGTTTTGCTCGTGTACTTGTGCTGGTAAAACGCGCTCATTAAGCCGGAGTACATCCGATAAACGAGCCTCTTGCAATGCCCGAAACTGGAAGGTACACAACGAATTGGCTGCGGTGGAGTAGCTATCAGCAGTTGCTTCCCAAACCATACGGATGTCTCCGGTCTTGGCATTGTGCAAGTTAAAATGTTCGGCTTGCGCTATTTCATAATCTATTCCAATCATTTCCAGCATATTAGAATTAAAATATAATGCAAACTGAGCCGCCTGCGCCTCTGTATTTTCTAATTGAATTGGAACGCGGAAAGTAGTACCTGCCGTGACGGATTGACTTTCTACTAAAAGGTTGGTTGTGTGGGCGTTGCGAGTGCCAATTGCCAATCGTGCCGTCTGAAGGCTACCGTCCATATCGCCAATTTTAATGGCAATAAAGTTGACAGTATCATTTTTCACTTGCACCGTATCTACACTAACGGACTCTGGAAAAGGCGTTTTCCAAGGGTTAATCGGATTTGGAAATAGGAAAGTAGCGTCTACAAATCGCCAACTGGCACTATTGGGCAGTCGGTCTGAAACGCCCATTATCAACTGTCTTAATTCAATCACATCGGCAGTGGTAATATCACCTGAACGATTGACATCCGCCGCAATTAATTTATATGGCGAGTAAATCGGTTTCGTGCCAGTGAGATGATCTTCTATTATAACTAAATCTGATAC
>CAZJXN010000137.1:0-12534 GCA_964549655.1 uncultured Saprospiraceae bacterium | reverse complement strand
CGCAAGTAAGCGTAAGGCTCGTTTTGTCAAAAGAAGGAATTTCGCCTAAACGACCAATCGAAATGCCACCTACATCGGAGCAGTCCGTGATTTGGCTGGTAGTTAGGAGATCGCTCGCCCAGATGGTCATCGCTGCTTTATCCGTATCGCCGTCTCCATCCGCATCGGTATTGGGCGGCGTGGGCATGAGGGAGATGCTGATGCCGTTGATACAAATAGGTGCTGGTGCTTTGCAGTCTACAATGGTGAAAGTTGTTTTTTGTACGGTCGTATTGCCACAACCATCCGTCGCATGAATTTCTAAAAAGTGGTCGCCTACTTTATAAGTGCCATTGGCAGCATAATTTCCACCTTTAGTGTAAGCGGCAGTTTGCTTTCCATCTATAAAAACTTTAATACGAATATCATTAGGCGTACAAATATCGCTCACCGTAAATGGAATGTCAATGCTGGCAGTGCAAACCGTATTATAACTGCAAATGGGAGCGGGACGCAATAAGTCAATGACAGGTGGCACGTTATCGCTAATTTTAATATGTTGTGTGTATTGCCAGTAACCGGTGGAACGGACTTTGCGCCAGTAGCCTTTTGGATTTTTGGGCGAGCAAGTCACCCGTTCGTACGCTCGTGGATTGTCATTCCACGGCTCATTATCGCGGTCAATAAAGGCATAACCATCCGAGCGACGCAATACCCACACGGGTTCATCGCCAGGCAAACCATCACAATCTTCTCCCCGATCAATCACGACTGGGTCAGAAATGCCATCATATTCGCACCAATTGATGACTTTATACGTACGGAAAATTTTGCTGCAACCACCGCCCGGAGACGCTAAAAAATTATAATCTTCTACATTGATTGCTAACAAATCGCAGGAACTTTCATTGGTCCAGAGTTTTTCTACCGGCGGTTTTGCACCACAATAATTCAACACAATATCTGCCGGAAAGCGGATGTCATAATTGTGCGAGCCTTTAATCACGATTCGTTGGTCACAATATTCGTAGCCGCCATAATGTGCAGGCACTTTAAAACGCCGAATAATCGTACCCGTTTCACAACTGCTCAGGTCCAAAGTCGGCGTCAATTCTTGCCATGCGTTGGGGTAACACTTGTTCTGTGGTTTGCCAAAGAGTGCTTGTAACTGATACAAATTGCGTGGATTGAAGTCATACGGTAAGTCATTGCACCAATAAATAATATCTATCGGCGGCTTGCAACAGCCCGAAAAATCATCGGCTGCGGCGGCTTTTGGAAGATTGAAAATTAGTAATAATACAAAGGTTGTAAAAAGGCAGCATACTTGCTTTTTCATATTTTTTAATTTTTGAGATGCCAGATTGTTGGATGCCAGATGCCAGACTGCTCATGGATGTAAGAAGTTTGTTAGACATAAATTTGGACGATGCAATTGCCCCTCGCTTTAGCGCGGGGTTAGCGTACAGCACAAAATTTGGCTTTAGCCTAATACGTGATTTGGCTAAAGCCGAGAAGTAGATACATCCTACAACCCTGCGCTAAAGCACAGGGCAATTTTTGTTTTCAAAACTTGAAACAACCTTGAAAAATATAGCAATCCGTGCCTCCGTAGGGGGAGAAAAAGACAGGATTAAAACGGTAGATTTTGGTATGTAGAAAGCTGCTGCAATACAGTGTGGCGCATTTCTAAAATGTGCCGCACTTGTTAATGTCGAAAATATGAACTTAAATGCCTCTTAAGTTGGATGGATGTGATTCGTGTGCGATTGTATGCGGCAAATTTATAACATCATTCGCATAAAGTCAAACATATTGCAAAATAAATGGATGTTTTTTTGAAAGTTGAGATATTAGGATATTTTTCGCTCACAGCGTTTTCCCTTCTCATGTGGTATTTTTCACGCAAAGACGCAAAGACGCAAAGTTTTCCCTTGCCTTCGGTCATTTAATCTCTAATTCACTTGGGCGCTTGGTCACCTTATAAACCCATCACCCCATCACCCTTTTTCAATCTTCCTCTATCGGCGATTTAATCCCGATCACCATTCCGCCTACCCATTTCCCTTCCTGATTGCGTGACCAGACAACATCCAGGCGAAACAAGCGGAACACGCCAAACCCAATATTATCAAAGCCAAAGCCCAATTCTAAATACTCTTTTTGCTCCGGCGTGTACAGAAATGCAGCTTTGACCAATTCTTTCCAACCTAATTTTCGGAGCAAAGGAATTTTACCCAAAATCCAACCGTCAAAGTTGTGTTCAAAATGTGCTTCTACATAATCACTCGAAGCGCTGTATTTGTAATATGGTAAGAGGAAAAAAGAATTGTAATATCTGGCAGGATTGCCCACAAATGTTTGATTTCCATTAAAATGACGAAAATCCATAAATTGTAATGCTTTATTATTCAGAAAAGTACCACCTTCAATTGTGAAACTAAAATTACCAATCACACCCAGCGAAATGTAATCTTCCGTGATACGCGCCGAGAGCAAATCATAATTGACATCACTTCCAACAGCATTGATACCTTTTCGATACTGAAGCCAGAGGTCGGGTAGGGCAGAGCCGTCTATGAATTTTCGATTCGGATAAGTCGTGTATTTTTGCTTGTAACGCAGGCGCAAACCGGCGGCAAACGTGAGCGCTTCGCTTTGGGAGAATGCAGGGGCATCATTCGCAGGGTCGAGCGGATTGTTAGATTGATAGCTTTCTTCTTCGTCTTTATTCCAACTAAAATCCGTTTTATTGGTCAACGGTGAGCGCTGGGCGTATTCTACACTGGTCGTCAAAAATATTCCATTTACTAATTCTCTTTGAAATGCAATTCTACCAAAAGCTTTATCATATATTTTCATCAAATTATCCTTCGCCAGCAGCGAATTTATGGAGTTTTGTGTCTTGCTAATCGGGCGACTGGGATTGAATTGCACGGCATCAATACCGCCGGAAATATTAAAACTGGCTTGGTGCAATTGGCTATACCGATAGTTGAATCCAAGCGTAGCGCGTACCCGCTTGTCGGAAAAACCGTAACCCGCCGAACCACGCGCCGACCACCAACGGATATTGTCTTCGTCCAATTCACGCCGATACGTGGCATTTATATCTGCATTCCAACCTTGCACCGGGTTGAATTGAATGGTAGTAGCCGGAGAATTAATATTTAATGATTTACGTTCGTAAGAATTATCATAACTGTAGCCAAATAAAATATCTACTATTTTGAATTGATTATTTTTTCTATCAATCGAATCCAAATACGGTTTTGATTTGCGGATTTCTTGCAAACTATCCTTTTTTACATAATCAACGGATTCTTCCACCGTCAATGGAATCGGGCGGATGCTGTCCCAAAATTCCGGTTGTTTTTCATTCGCACCTTCGTACACTTTAAATACTTCATTGCCAAAAAAATTCGGCTTCAATGCTGGTGTCAGGTTATAATTACTATAAATGCCTGTAAATGCGCCGCCAAGTTTAAAACCAAACAAACCTGCCCGAAACGAAATGTTTTGCGAAAATATACGCCACACATCAGGTTGTTGCACAGGCACATACACTTGTCGAATATATAACGAATCAAGTCCCGGCTGGTTAATAGAACCTTGCAATAACAATAAATCTGCGCTTTGTATATTCCATAGATTTTCTGCGATGTAAATAATGCCGCGATACACGGGGTCTTCATTTCTACGCGGAATGACCTCAATTTTATTAATCAAATTTCCATCTTCATTATAAAAAGAACCCAACATTTTATATTTATAATAACTCAGCGCATTCGCAGCGATAGGCGAAACAATCTGCCGACTAAAATCCGACGTATTTTCATATAAATTAAAATCCATGTCGGACGCGCTGTTGAAGCCAAATCCATTGTCATTCCCGCTTACTTTAGAGGAAATCATTTCTTCGCGGTACTGGTCGGGCTGTTTAAAATATAATTTTGATTGTGATTCTGATAAATAAATAATCCCTTGCCGATTGGAATCCAATGTGCCGCCAAGATTGCCCAAGTCCCGCCCCAAAAACTTTTCCGGCGCATCCAAAAACTTGATATTGCCTTTGATATACACGTCAGCAGCGTACTCCTGGACTTGGGCGCGGTAGTATTTTCGTTTTTCAATCGCTTTGCGAATGATGGCGTAGGCAGGGTCTTCCGCATCGGCTTTAATGACGACTTCGCCGAGTTCCACGATTTGCTCCTGCAGGCGTACGTCCAATTTCACAGATTCACTCCCCACTTTTACACGCTCGGTGCGCTGCCGATAGCCCACATATTGGAAAACCAATTCGTAGTCGCCCGGCTTTACGTCGAGTTTATAATTGCCGTCCGCATTGCCGGTAGAGCCATTGGATGTGCCTTTTACATAGACGGTTGCGAAGGGAAGCGGCTCGCCTTTTTCACCTGTAATTTTACCAGAGACTTGTGCAAGCATTGCATTATAAGAAGAAAGTAGAATAAAAAAAAGTAATACGTATTTCATAAGGTAGATTGTAGCATTGGAATGGGTGACCGTGTAAAACTAATAATACGACTTGGTTTGAAGGGTTAGGGTTGGTTTAAAACGTTTGTAATAACCAAACTTGTTTGGTTACTACAAATTTTATTTCGTCCTTCTCGACGTATGGCGGGAATAGGACGATAGACGGTTGAATAGATTATACAAACCAAACCAAACAAGTTTGGTTATTACGCCTTCCCTTGCTGCCGCGCCAAAAACTTAGCTCTTATAATATCCTGCAACGGGCGATTTTCAATTTTACTTTCCAACCACGAAATGATATCCAGATATAAAAACGCGCGCCGCTCGTACGGTTGATTTTGTAATTTCAATAACTTTTCTTTTAATATGATAAATTCTTCCCGAATCTCCGAGGCGCGCATGTGCGGCGTACGACGGATAAACCGGAAAATTTCTTGATGAACCGCTTGTAATTCCTCCATTTTGGACAAAAAGCGATACACGGATTTCACTTGATATTCAACCAATTGTGCGTTGCCAAGTTCAAAATGCGCGATTAAATTTAAAATTCTAGAAAATGCCTGAATGTCGCCTCGATAATCTGGATTTTTTTGATTGATTATCATATTTAAATACTCAATTGCATTGGCATTATCACCATTACCAAAATACAGACACGCAATTCTATAGTAAAAAAGCATAATCCGATGGTCGTCCCAGTTGTATTCATCCTCGTCTATCAAGCGCATCAGGTCGGGTACCATTTTAATCCCCTCACTAAACGTACCTTCTAAAAAATGTTTTTTAATTAAATGGTCGTATTTAAATAAATAATAAAGCCCTTCAATATTTTTATTTTCAGTAATATCGTACTCATTTGAGAAATTAAGTAATTCATTCAACGTTTTCTCGTATTGTTCATAGTACAAAAGATTGAAATCCGTATTCATCAAATGATGCAAACCCTTGAGATACAGCGGTACATTTAAGAGTTTTAATTCCGGTTCTTCATTGAATAAATCTACCCATTTGCGGGCGTAGCGATAGCTCATCGGAAAATCATGCGTCATGTGATAATACCAAATGTAGGCTTGACAGAAGTGAATTTTTCCAAAAAAATCGAGTTGTTGATAATCCACTGGCGGCAGTTTGCTGCGAAAAAACTCTCGGATGTAAAACAAATCTTTCTCGTTGCGCACGTAGCCCACACGCAGGTATAGCCCGTACATTTGCAACGCCAGATTAGAGAGCCGGTTCGTCTCTGTCATTATTTTGTTGATGCGCACCGCTTCCACCGTCAGCTCATCCGCTCGATTTTCAATACTTCTCGTGATGTATTGCGATTCAATATGTTTCTCAAATTCAATGACTTCCAACGCCAGCGCATGGTATTTTCCTTTTATTGCTCTTGCTTTTCCTTTGTCGAGCATATCGAGGCTTGGGCGGTATAAACCTTTGTCATACAGTACTTTAGCATAATCCATCATCTCCCGAATCTGAATTTCTTCTACGTGTGTTTTGTTCAACAACCGCAAACTGATGAGCAATTGTTTGTACAAATGCGCCTTCAAATTAGAAAGTTGACTTTTTTTAATACCCGTGAGTTTTCTCAAAATCATCTCCTCGTCGTACTCCTTGTGCCGGTCTAAAAAATCGAATAATTGCAAAAATAAAAGGTCATCCGACGCTTGATTGCGTCCTGCGAATAGTCTGAAATGTCGTTTCTCGGCACGGGTCAGCGACTTAATCAGTTGAATTAAATCATCCGTTTTTTGCTTAGGCATTGTAGTTTAGCTTTGTTTAACTAATTGATAATGAAGAATTTGATTAATTGGGTTGCTCTTGTAGTGCTGGCAAATCATACAAATTTGGGCTTCTTGCCGCTCGCCGAAATTGTAAATTTGAAGCCAGCAAACATAACTATTTCTTTCTAAGATAAGAATTTCATCAGTTCGAAGTTATTATAAACGATTTGAGTTCATTACCAAACGGCGCCCCAAGCGCCGTTTCTTTTTGTACCGGCGAGCTTTAGTCGCCACCTTATTTTTTCGGCGACTAAAGCTCGCCGGTACAAGCCACTACATTCCCAAAAAAGCATTAAATTTGCCTAAAATATTGCAAATTTGATTACCAAGCCACCACAAATTTTAAAAAAATATTGGGGATTCGATGTATTTCGTCCATTACAATTGGAGATTATTCAATCTGTTTTGGACGGTAAAGATACGCTGGCACTCCTGCCCACAGGTGGCGGCAAGTCTATCTGTTTTCAAGTGCCTGCGCTGTGTCAGGAGGGGATTTGCATCGTCATTTCGCCGCTCATTGCGTTGATGAAAGACCAAGTTTTCAATTTGCGAAAGCGCGACATTCCAGCAGCAGCGATTTATTCTGGGATGCATTCGAAAGAAATTGACCGCATTTTTGATAATTGTGTGTATGGTACCAATAAATTATTATATCTGTCGCCGGAACGTTTAATCACCGACCTTGCGCAAGAGCGGCTCCGCCAGATGAAAGTGAATTTGCTCGCTGTGGACGAAGCGCATTGCATCTCTCAATGGGGCTACGATTTTCGTCCGCCTTATCTGGAAATTGCCGAGATTCGGGAATTGCTTCCAAATATTCCCGTGCTTGCGCTCACTGCGACCGCTACACGCGAAGTGGTCAATGACATTCAAGACAGATTACAATTTAAATCCAAAAATGTTTTTCAAAAAAGCTTTTCGCGTAGTAACCTTTCTTATGTGGTACTAAATGAAGAAGGAAAATTTGATAAATTACTTGATATTTTACAAAAGGTGAAAGGTTCGGGTGTTGTGTACGTACGCAATCGCCGAAAAACAAAAGAAATCGCTCAATTTTTATTGCAAAAAGGGATCTCCGCCGACTTTTATCACGCCGGCCTACAACCCGATGAACGCTCGGATAAACAAGACGCATGGATTGCAAATAAAACGCGTATTATGGTGAGTACCAATGCATTCGGAATGGGAATTGATAAACCGGATGTGCGGATGGTAGTTCACATGGAGTTGCCAGACAGTCTGGAAGCCTATTTTCAAGAAGCGGGACGGGTCGGGCGAGATGGGAAAAAAGCGTACGCTGTTTTATTATACAATCAGAATGATAAATTAAGTTTAGAAAAAAATTATGAACTCGCCTTTCCAGAGTTGGACGAGATTCGGCGCGTGTATCAGGCGCTGGGCAGTTATTACCAATTGGCAAATGGAGCTGGTAAAGGTATAAGTTATGATTTTGATATTATTTCATTTACTAAAAATTTTCAATTAGAGCCGATTAAAACCCTCAATGCGCTCAAAGCATTGGAACAGGCGGGCTGGTTGACGTTGAATGAAGCCGTTTTTACACCCTCCAGTTTGCAAGTAAAAGTGACAAAAGAAGAGTTATACGATTATCAATTGCGTCACCCAAAACTTGACCCTGTTTTGAAAACGATTTTGCGTAGTTATCAAGGTGCTTTTGGCAACTTTATAAATATCCGAGAAGCACAAATAGCTGGTATTCTGAAAGTTGACACTGGAGATTTAATAAGAGCTTTAGAGTTATTACACAAAGATAATATTATTGAGTACCTGCCAAAAACGGATAAACCACAACTTACTTTCCTCGAAGAGCGCGTAGAAGCCGCCGCCCTCACGATTGATTATGACCTATATCGCTTTCGCAAAACGCGCCACTGGGACCGCATTCAAAAAGCCATCGCCTACGCTGAAAATCAGGTGTGCCGGAGCCGACAATTGTTGAATTATTTTGGCGAACAGAACGACCAAGATTGCGGCGTGTGTGACGTTTGTCTGGCTCGAAAAAAAGCGGAATTAACCAATGCAGACTTTGATGTAATGAAATCCAAAATTCAAGAATGGACTGCTGCCGATGGATTATTACCGGAAACAATCGTTAAAAAATTTCCTTCCAATCTGCAAGACAAAGCTTTACAAGTATTAAATTATTTAATGGATGAAGGGTTTTTGACACAAGAAAGTGGAAAATTAAAATGGAAATGATACCAGGATGCAGTCAGTAGTACGCAGTTGGCAGTCGCTAATCACTTGCTGGACAGGGACTTAGAATGCTAAAATGCGTCATTCTAACTTTACTTTGGTATAACTATTTGCAAAGCAAGTTTTAAAAGAGTGCAATACATTACTTTAGATTTAATGTAAATAAAAACCTATAAGGCTTGTTAAACCTTATAGGTTTTGTAATAAAAATTACGGTTAATGTTTTGAGTACTGCCTACTGTCCACTGGAGACTGCCTGCTTACTTCACCCCACTTCCTCCGCTTGTAACGGATTATTATACGGCGTTTCTTCTACTTTCGCTTTATTAAAAACGCTCAAATGCACAGGCGTGTCCTCATAATGCAACAACGCGCCGCCCCAGTACGTCTGGTCGAATCGCAAATCCACACCCAATCCCACGGGCTTGTGCGTAGAGGTAGGCTCCGCCTCCGAAAATTCATTCAAAAAACGAGTGGCTTCCAATTCCATATCTATCATTTGTGAGGTTTCCGTAGACTGATTTAACGCTTCAATCGCGTGGCTTTTAATCCATTTTTCATGCAAATAACGATACGCATTCGCACTCGACACATAGTCAACAGCAAATAAATGTCCATTCAAAAACAACATCATTCCCTTTTGATTCGGCTGAATGGAAAAGGCATTTAAATAATTAGATAACTCCTCTTCTTTTTGTTCGTACACATCTCGCATCGCACTAGTATTAGAATGTGTTCGGCTTTCCCGATGTAATGTTTCTACATCTTCCCAAACTTTACCTTGTTCTGCATTATAACTTTCCGCGTGTATCAAGTTAGCACTCACGCGCATACTTTTTTTGTAACGCGCCTTAGCACTCATGATATGTCCCGAATCTTCAAAACTCCGCGACGTGTACTGCCAGCGCCCCGCCTCCGTGCAGCTCACCGGCACTATCGCCTCCGAGTTAGCAGCAATTAAAAGCGAGGTATTCACGATTCGATTCTGTTTAGCACCTTTCAATTCCTCTCCATCCACCAGCAAAATCGGCACTGAAGCCTTGTTAATTACTTTCAAATTGGGCACCGAGCCGCCTTCACTCACTTCGTCTATTTCCACCCATTGCTTTTCAAATGCTTCTTTCAATGACAGATACTCGACACCTTCCACTATTGCATCCAATAATGGAAATACCGTCAAATTTTTGAACGACTGTGGCGTTCCTAATCGCGTACGATTCAGCGTGTTTTGAATGGTCTTGCTCATATAGTCTGTTTTTAATTACAAAAAAAATACCATTTATTATCCATTTTTCGCAGAAAGCAAAAAAAAGGAGCGTATTTGAAACATAGCATAAGGAATGATTCTATCAAAACCGTTTTTGGTAAAATAAAGTTTCGCCAGCCCAAGAAAATTGAAATAAATATTGTTGGATACTTTCTGCTATTTTTGCTTTCAATAAACACTTTTTATTATATGGTAAAAATCCTTTGCACCGTTACCAACGACCTTACGTATGACCAACGTATGATTCGTATTTGTACCAGTCTGGCGCAAGCAGGTTATAAAGTGCAACTAATTGGAAGAGAGCGATTTAACTCAAAAAATTTAACCCAACGTCCATTTGAGCAGAAGCGATTGAAATGCTGGTTTGATAAAGGAAAGTTATTTTATGTAGAATATAATATTCGACTCTTATTTTATTTATTGTTTATAAAGTTTGACGTAATCTGCGCCGTAGACTTAGATACGATTTTACCGGGATTAATAGTCAGCCGTTTAAAGTCAAAAAAATGTATATATGATGCCCATGAATATTTTACAGAAACGCCAGAAGTCGTGCGGCGTCCTGCAATAAAACACGTTTGGGAATGGGTAGCAAATTTTACAATCCCGCGCGTGGACGCTGCGTATACGGTAGGGGAGGGGCTGGCGGAGCTTTTTGAAAAACGATATAAAAAACCGTTTGGCGTGATTCGGAATGTACCTTTTTGGCAGGTGGAGATTTCAAAACCAGAAAAAAATATAATATTATATCAAGGCGCACTCAATGAAGGACGCGGTTTAGAACAACTGATTCGAGCGATGCAACCTATTGAAAATGCGGAACTTTGGCTGGCAGGCGAGGGCGATTTATCAATGATATTAAGACAATTGGTAAATGATTTAGAATTACAACATAAAGTAAAGTTTCTCGGTTATTTACAACCAGAGGCATTGCGAGAAGTGACTTTACAGGCAAAAATTGGTTTGAATTTATTGGAAAATCGTGGGTTAAGTTATTATTATTCTTTAGCCAACAAAGCATTTGATTACATTCAGGCTGGCATTCCTTCTATTCAAATGAATTTCCCAGAGTATCAAAAAATAAAGGAGCAATATGATGTTTTTGAATTGATAGAAGATTTAGAAGTTTCTACCATTACAAATGCAATTCAAAAATTATTACAAGATGAAGTTTGTTTTCAAAAATTGCGAAAGAACTGCCTAAAAACTAAAGGCGTGTTTATTTGGGAAAAAGAAGAAGAAACTTTATTGAATATTTACAAAAAATTAACGGATTAGCTAAATGACTCAATTAATAGTTGCAGTTTATACAAATCAAATAATTTTAAATTCGGCTTTTTTGACTTTAAGTTTTGTAATATAAATGGATTTAATTGTTTTAAAATAAAATGTACTGCTCCGGTCAATCGCAATTTTTGTAATTTTCGATAGGTTTTTAAAAGTCGCGTATTTACTTGTGGATTTTCTTTGGCTAAAAAAGCCAGATTTTGAATCGCTTGTTGAGTCTTTTGCAAAAATACATTTATTGATTCTAATCCAATGTGTTTCAGAGGATTATCAAGATGTAAAATTTTAATTTGTTGCTTTTCCAATTCCAATCCAAAGAGAGTGTCTTCGTGTCCGTACTGTGTAAGGCGCTCGTCGAATTGGATTTGCTCAAAAATAGCTTTGGGAATCAAGAAGTTACTCGGTAAAAAAGCGTGATATGGATTTTTTTGTCGGACGGCTGCTGTAATTTGTTCTCTTTGACCTCCATAATACCACCGAAAATATTGAGCCGATGAGTCGGGTGGGTTAGGGGCATAGCTGATACCGCCGCATAATAAAAGGTCTGATTGTAAATGGCGAACGTAATTTATTATATAATTAGGCGAAACTACTTTTAAATCACAATCCATGAATAGTAAATAAGGATATTCAGCAGCTTTCGCCAAAGTATTGCGAATGCGGGCGCGACCCAGATTTTTTGGTAATTTGTGAAGTGTGATTCGAGACTCGGTTATAATTGTTTTATTTAGAGCATCAAATTTTTCTTCAGATCCATCATCAAAACAGAGTATTTCAAAGAAAATATTCGCTTCTATTAATTGTTGATGCAGATCATGCACCAATTGCCTTGCGTCAAAATTATAAATAGGAATTAATATGGAAAGCATCGGCTGTAAATAATTCCATTAACTCGGTTGTACTACCGCTTTTTCTGGTGTTGTCAATGACCACGCAATACTCAACCCCGCTACGATGTGCATCACATTCAACCCAATTGCCATAGACATCTGTACATTTGGAATAGAGAAAGGTGAATACAGCGAAAATAATAGAAACGCAATTGCAATAATCCAAAAAATGCGATTCGGACGCTTGGTAAAGCGCGCTAAAAGTGCATATAATAAGGTTGCAATTGCTAAAGGTATAATGGTGGCAATGATGACCGGCAGGACCGTAATGGGACCATTCGCTTGTTCTGCAATGAAGCCTTTTGGGAAAACGCCAGTGGCGGAAAAGATGTAAAATAATATAACATTAATTACGACTGCAATCAAGATGCCGCGTACGCCGCGTGTGGCAATGTTTCGAGGGCTCATAAATTTCGTTTTGTTTTTTTAAAGTGAAAATTTACAGCCTTTTAATGCGACTACCAACTTATTTTTGCAAAATCGGAGAAATAGTTCTTTCAATTAAAACTGAAAAGATTGAAAGTTTGTTATCAAGATGTTTTAAGACGTGACGGGTTTTTGAAAACCCGTCACGTCTTAAAACATCTTAAAATCAACTTAAAATGCAAGCCACACG
>CAZJXN010000136.1:11483-14304 GCA_964549655.1 uncultured Saprospiraceae bacterium | reverse complement strand
CCGGATTAAACTTAAAAACCTTTATCCTAAAGTATAACCTTGTTTATCCACTAGTACATTTTACACTTTGACTTTTATAGTGTTTTTGGGTAGAGGAAGTGATGTCATTACTTTAGGAGTGATGACATCACTTCTTCACACGAAAATATCGCCCGAAATGGAATCAAGAAAATCATTTAACCCTGCGAATCATGGTTCAGACAGTTGGTCGCTCGGTTACCCCATCACCCTTTCACCCCATTACCCCTTCAACCTCTCCAATCCCGATTTCGCCTTCTGATGCAATTCCGTTTTGTATTCCACCGGATTTATAGTCAAGCAGTGCTGATAAAATTCCTTTGCTTTCGCAAATTCTTTTCGGCTTTCGCAAATCAAACCCGCTTGCAGGGCAGCGTTACAGGCATAAAAATACAGCTCGTCTTTGCCTTGCTCGATGGTGCGCCAATAAAAACCCAATGCTTCGTCGTACTTTTGTAAACCATGTAAAATACGTCCCATGCGGTACAAATATTCTAAGCGACTTGCTTTTTGTGTGAAATCAGCGCTGGATTTATCTTGTAATTGTTGATATGCTTTTTGATAATAACCGCCGTCGAAGAGCAGCCGTGCTCTAATTAAATTGACATCCAGTACGCGTGCTGTTTTTGCTTCCTGCAATGCGTCTTTATCGCCGCCACTTGCTGCCTTTCCGTGTACCAAAATGGCTTTTACATATTTCTGATAACCTTGCGTGTTGCCTTTGGTCAACTCAAACCAAGCTAATTTTTGATACGCTTCTTTCACACCATCTTGTCCACGATATTGTTGCACAAACTGTTCTAAAAATTTTCCTGCATCCGAATCTAAACGGCGTAATTTGGCTAATCCCAATAAAAAATCAAACTGTGATACGGTTGCAAACTGTTTTCCTTTCGGATAATGTTGTAATAATTCAATTGCTCTGTCATTTCTGCCGCTGCGCATCGCTACATTCGCCATTACAAAACAGTGTAATGGATTCTCCAGAGGTTGTAATGAAATATTATTCAATAATTGCCAAGCGCCTTCACTATTGCTATCCAGATACAGCATAATGGTAGCTAACATGACGGCTGTTTCGGTTTTGAATATAAAATCTTGCTGTTTCGCCTTTTGTAAAACCGTGTGCAATTCTCGCTGCCCTTGCGCCACCGTACCTTTCAAGCCGCCAAGCAACCGAACGCTCCATTTGTAATTGTCAGGAATCGTGCCTACGAGTGCGTGTAAAATGCCTAAATCTTTCAGATTTGGAAGAAAATCGGGAAATTTTTCTTGGTTTTTTTCCAATAATTTATTCGCCTTGCTAATATCGTTAAAAGCACTGATATAATCTCCAAAACGAAGTTTCACGAGTGCCCATTGCAGCCGTACATTTGCCTGTGTGTAAAGATAATATGGCGATTTGGCATCTCCGTGCTGAATTTTTTCGAGCCGTAGTTCTTCATTTTTTTTCAACCGCTCATAGTCTGCTTCATTTTGATTCAAATACAGCGTCAAGAAATCTACGTAATTTTCAATATGATAAGCAATTAAATTATCTGTGTCTTGCAATTTCATTTGCGCCAAGCTCACTTTCGCCTGTTCAAAACGCAGACTTAACACTTGCTCGTACGCATTGCGTGCCACTGGCGTAAATTCAAACCGAGCTTGTGCCGACCCAAAAATTAGCCATAAAAAAATCCAACTTGCCAGCCATTTTCTCATAGTCAAATAGGGTATTTGGTATTTGGTACTTGGACGATGTAACAACGCATCTTATAACAAATACCCAGTACCTTAAAAAATAAAATACAAAAGTCCTGAGGTCGGGCAAGCACCGAGTTCCTCAAGACTTTTGTGTAATTTTTAGGAGGAGGATAGGAAGATGGGAGGATAGGAGCGTGCCGAGTTCCCATCCTCCTATCCTCCCATCTTCCTTTTAATCCTCATCTTCCACCGACTGCAACTGCGGCTTCGCCTCGCCTAAAATGCCATCATCCACCAAGATACGACCGCAGTGCTCACACGCTACTATATTTTTGCTTACGCCAATTTCCAATTGTAATTGCGGTGGGATTTTATTGAAACAACCGCCACACGAGTTACGCTCTACCGTTACCACTGCCAGACCGTTGCGGTAAGACGTGCGAATTTTGTCATACGCGCGAATCAAACGGTCTTCGATATGCTTGCGCGCTTCTGCCGAGCGACGGCGTAATTCCTGCTCTTCAGACTCTGTTTTTTCGATAATTTGCTCCAATTCTGTGCGCTTCGTTTCAAGTTCTCTGCGTTTGCGCTCAAGGCGTTCTTCGGTAGCCGTCAGCAAATCCTGTTTTTTATCAGAATCCGACTTGGCATTGCGCATTTTCTTCTCATTCAGTTCTATATCCAACTTTGCCAGTTCCAATTCTTTCGTTAGGGCTTCAAATTCGCGGTTGTTTTTCACATTGTCCAACTGTGCCTGATAGCGCAAAATGTTTGCCTCCGCATCTTTTATGTGACCCTGAAATTTGCCAATATCGCTTATTGCTTCCTTACTTTCTACTTGCAGGCGACCGAGGCGGGTTTCTAATCCCGTCAGTTCGTCTTCCAAATCCTGTACTTCTGCTGGTAATTCTCCTTTCAGAATCTGAATCTCATCTATTTGAGAATCCAGACGCTGTAATTCATACATTTTTTTGAGTTTTTCCTCAACGGTCAGTTCAACTGTCATTTATTTAAAAATTTGTGATTTGTGATTTGTGATTTGTGAAACGTGATTTGTGATTGGTGAAACGTGATTGGTGAAACGTGATTGGTGAAACGTGATTGGTGAAATGTGATT
>CAZJXN010000136.1:0-11383 GCA_964549655.1 uncultured Saprospiraceae bacterium | reverse complement strand
TCACTATTCACCAATCACTATTCACCAATCACTATTCACCAATCACTATTCACCAATCACAACTATTTACTACAAATAATGCACCGGATTGGTTGACACTTCTGTGTAATGGAGCGCAAAATTACTAAATTTTTTTGAGATTATTTCGTGCAATAATTCGATGGTAAATTGCTCACTTTCAAAATGTCCAATATCTGCAATCACAATTTTACCGTCGGCATCAAAAAATTCATGATATTTAAAATCCGCAGTTACAAATATATCTGCACCTTGCGTCCTTGCATTTGCCAATAAAAAACTACCAGAACCGCCGCATACTGCCACGGTGCGAACGTCTCGCCCAAGCAAGGCCGTGTGCCGCACCACGCCTGCGCGCATCGTTTGTTTTAAATATTGCAAAAAATCCAATTCTGACATGGGTTTTGACAAATAACCAATCATACCGGCACCGACTGCTTGATTTGGCGATTCTATATTTACAATTTCCAACTGCGCATCCGTCTTCTGCAAAGCGGCGAGAATTTTATTTTCTAAACCCAGCGGAGCTACTGCGGTCAGTCGCACTTGTTCTTCACTGCCATCCGTTTTATGTTCAATCGCTCGGCTTGCGCTTACTTCGGGCAGTCCTGCGCTGAGTAACAAATTACGCACAATTCGCTCTTGTTCCATCGGCACAGTTACAGCATATTGTTTCAACGTTTTTTTGGGTGCTAAAATCTGCGTGTGTTCCAAGCCGAGCTTTTCGCAAATTTTTGCATTGACCCCTTGCTGATACACATTATCCAAGTTAGTATGAATGGCGTAAATCGCAATATCATTTTTGATGGCTTTTAAAATGGTGCGCTCTACATAATTCTTACCCGTTATTTTTTTTAAACCGCGAAACACAATCGGGTGATGGGCTACGATTAAATTACAACCTTTCGCAATCGCTTCTTCTACAATGACTTCCGTAGAATCCAGGCACAATAAAACGCCTTGAATGTCGGCACTTGCGTCGCCTACAATCAGTCCGGCATTGTCGTACTCTTCTTGATAGATGGAAGGCGCTATGGTTTCAAGATAGGATATTAATTCCTGGATTTTCATTTCGAATAAATTTTTCACGCAAAGACGCAATTTTCGCTCTCCCTTGATTAATTTTTCACGCAAAGGCGCAAAGACGCAAAGTTTTCATTTTCGCTCGTAGCTTGGTCGCTATCACCCTATAAACCATCACCCCGTCACCCTTTGTTACTATCTTCTTTCAAATCACCAACTCCGAATTTTCTGCTCAATATTCGTTGTAGAATAGCCTTGAATATACGGTAAACTCTTCACTTCGCCGCCATTTGACAATACAATATCCGAGCCGATGATGTCCTCAGGTTGCCAATCGCCGCCCTTTACGAGTACGTCTGGCACGATGGTTTGAATCAATTCATAAGGTGTATCTTGTTCAAAAACGACCACCGCATCTACGAATGCAAATGCAGCGAGTAAATGTTCGCGCGTAAGTTCATCGTTTATTGGGCGGTGCGGACCTTTCAAGCGACTTACAGAAGCGGCAGCATTCAACCCAATGATCAACTTATCCCCTAAGTCAGACGCTTCAGATAAATAATGAATGTGTCCATAATGCAAAATATCGAAACAGCCATTGGTAAATACGACTTTCTGACCTTGCGCTTTCCAATTGGCAACGGTTTGCGCGATTTGCTGCCAGTCTTGTATTTTAGAATGGATATGTTGAAAAGTTGTCATTGTTGAAAGGGTTTTGGGGTTAGTCTCCCTCCGATTTCACAGATTTTATTTTCGCTTAATAGCTTGTTCGTTTTTTAACCGCAGAGAACGCGGAGTTTTTTCGCAGAGGGCGCAGTGTTTTTTTCCAATTACTTGTGCGTTATCACTCTATTCTCCTATCTTCCTATCCTCCCATCTTCCATTTTTCTGCTTAATCACCCCTTCACCCTATCACCTTTTCACCCCTTCTACTTCATATTCCAAATCTACAGTCGGCATGGGTTCGTAGTCTTTGTTTAAAATAGGCAATAAAATTAAGGCAGTAATTCCACCTAAAATATTACACGCCAATTGTACGGAAAAGAAAGAAATATTTGCCCAAGCGAAACTATTTGTGCCACTCACGCCGTGAAAACTGAGTGCCAACTGCGCCAGTAAGTGATATGTGCCCATGCCACCCGGCGACGGTACGACCATGCCCCAAGCACCAAACACATACACCGTAAGTGCCGCCACGGGCGACAAGCCTGCCGTAGGTGGAAATGCCAAAAAACAAAAATAGCACATGAAATAGTACATGAGCCATACATTGATGCTGTGCAGAATGAATAACCACGGGCGTTCTACGCGGGCAATGGTTTGTAACCCCTGTCCAAAGCCTTTAGCAACATTGACGATTTTTTGAATGAATTTTATACGCATTAGATTTTTGCGGAAAGCATATAGCATACCGAAACCTATCAAGCCACTAATTCCTAAAATGAGCAATATATTACTACTGCCGACGGTCTTCCCGTCTACATTTACATATTGGTCTATGAAACGAGTAATAGAATCATAATCCAATAAAAAGGCTAATCCGGTGACGATAAAAATACTCAACACATCCACGATGCGGTCTACGGCAACTGTGCCAATTACTTTTTCTACGGCTATGCGCTCGTAACGTGCCATCGTGCCTGCCCGTACCAGCTCGCCCATACGCGGAATACCCAGATTTGCAAAGTAACCGATGATAGTCGTCAGAAAAGCGTTACTAAATTTAGGTTGATATCCGAGCGTCTTAATTAGCATGACCCAGCGCGCCGCGCGACTCAAATTGCTGATGCCATACACCACAAAAACCATCAAAATCCAAAAATAATTGACGCTGCCAAAGGCGTTAACGACTTCTTGAATCAAACTACAATCCTGTGCAGGCACACCTCGCAATGCGCAGTCTTCTTGAAAAGCCGCATTTTGATTGCGATACACTAAGTACAGAATGACAACCCCAATACTGAGGAAGAGAAAAAATTTCAGGATGTTGAGCAGTATTTTTTTAGAAAGCATACTTTATAGTTCGAAGGTTTGGAAGTTTAGAGGTTTGGGGTTTGAAGTTAGCGCTCTTAGCGATTTCTTGGTTCGTCTACAAAATCTAAAAAAGCCCGAAAACATAGCGTTTGTTCAACTTTATTTTATTTATACTTACACCGAGTAACAAGTGCTAACTCCAAACCTCCGAACCCCAAATTTCCAAACGTTTTTTATACAGGTATTCGATTGTTCGCATCTGGAAAGACGACGCTTGGCTTGAACGTTTTGGCTTCTTCACGGTCCATCAGCGCATAAGCGATGATAATGACGGTGTCGCCCACTTGCACTTTTCGGGCGGCGGCGCCATTCAAGCAAATCACGCCCGTATTTCGCTCACCTCGGATGATGTACGTTTCAAAACGCTCGCCATTATTGTTATTTACAATTTGCACTTTCTCGCCCTCTACCAAGTCTGCGGCTTCCATGAGTGCTTCGTCTATCGTGATGCTCCCCACGTAATTGAGGTTTGCCTCGGTCACAGTAGCGCGGTGTATTTTGGATTTAAAAATATGAATAAACATGATTGTTTTTTTAGAGGATGGGAAGATAGGAGAATGGGATAATACAAAATCACGCTCCTATCCTCCCATCTTCCTATCCTCCTTTTAAAAAAATATTGTCAATCAAACGCACGTCACCTGCCCAAACGGCGGTACAGGCTACGATATTTTTGGAATCATTAAAACGCGCAATTGGCAGCAAAGTTTCGCCGTCTACCAGGTCAAAATATTCCGGTTTTAGTCCTGCGTTTGTTATCTTTTCTAAAGCAATTTGTTGTATTTCAGAAGGCGAATGCCCATTGTCAGCCAGTGTTTTGGCTTGTAATAAAGCTTGATAAACAGCGGGTGCTTTTTGACGAAAATCGGGCGTAAGGCGCACATTTCTAGAACTCATTGCCAAACCATCCGCTTCGCGCAAAGTCGGGCAGCGCACCAATCGCACGGGCGAATCTAATTGTTGCAACATACTTTTTACGATGACTGTCTGCTGATAATCTTTTTGACCCATGTATAAAATGTCGGGCTGTACAATATCCAACAAGCGACTCACCACTTGCGCTACACCTTGAAAATGTCCTGGTCGGAACGCGCCTTCCATTACGGTATCTAAATGTCCGAAATCGAAAGCTCGGTTTATAACTTCATTTTCAGGATATACTTCTGCTACGGGCGGAATAAATAAAACATCACAACCAACTTTTGCGAGCAGGGCGATGTCTTTGTGTGGCGTACGCGGATATTTTTCGAGGTCACGCGGGTCGTTAAACTGGGTAGGATTTACAAAAATACTGCACACCGTTTGATTTCCCTCGTGCGCTGCCTGCTGCACCAGTGCTGCATGACCAGCGTGCAAAGCACCCATGGTGGGAATAAAACCAATAGTAGTTCTCTGATGACGTAGGGAAGTAATATGCGTTTGTAACTGCTTGATTATCTCGAATGAAAACATAAAAATAGGTAATGGTGTTAATAAAACCGGAGCACAAAGATAGTTTTTTAGATGATAGATTTTAGATGACAGACTTTAGATATTAGATATTGAAATTTGACAATTATTTAATAACTCCACGCTATCTAAAGTCTATCGTCTACCGTTTGAAGGTCTTGATTTTTATAAGTTGCTGATAAAGAAGGAAAATTCGAGTGTTTTTCGTACCTTTGTTGTCCCGTTCATTGAGCCGTTGGCAATAAAAGTTGGACGTTAAAATTTCTACCCCGATATGAGCAAAAAGAAAGTGCTGATTGTGTCGCAAGAGATGAATCCTTATACAGAGGTATCAGAAATGTCAGATATTACACGTGCCCTTGCCCAATATGTACAGGAAAAAGGGATGGAGATTCGGATGCTGATGCCACGATTTGGTTCTATTAATGAGCGCCGACACCGGCTGCATGAAGTCGTACGTTTGTCGGGTATGAATATCATTGTGGATGACGATGATTTTCCGCTCATTATCAAAGTTGCTTCTTTGCAGGAAGCGCGGATGCAAGTCTATTTTTTAGATAATGATGATTTTTTTCGCCGCAAGGGAATGTTTAGCGACGAAGGCGAGCCACCTTATGAAGACAATGCCGACCGCATGGTTTTCTTTTGTAAAGGCGTGATTGAGACGGTGAAAAAATTTGGCTGGGCACCCGATATTGTGCATTGTCTTGGCTGGATGACGAGCTTGATTCCCGTGTATTTAAAAACTGCTTACAAAACAGACCCGCTTTTTCAAGACTCAAAAGTCGTTTATTCCGTATATACCGATGCATTGGAAAAAGCCGCTACGGACAATTTTTTGGCAAAAGCAACGATTAATAATTTGACTGCTGAAGACTTGGGCGCTTATCAAAATGGAGCAGGTGTGACTTTGCACAAAGGAGCAATTGCCTTTTCCGACGCAGTTATTATAGGCAGCGAAACGATTAGTGACGACGTTAAAAAGGCAGCCCAAGAAGCAGACAAACCCATACTAGAATATAAAAAGGAGGAGTATCTTCCTGATTATGTAGCATTTTATCAAACGGTGCTGGCAGAGAAAGTTCCAGAGTGAAATTTTTTTAAATTGCACTACACTTAATTAATTTGCAGAGACAATCTGTAAAGGCAGTCCTTTTCAGACTTGCTCCTGCATAATACGCGCTCTATCCTCAACCTAAACAACACACACAATTACATTTTAAACAATAACTTAGCATGAAACAACTTGCTTGGGCTTTATATATTTTTGCAATCGCCATCATCGGCACGCTTGCTTGTACCGATCCCACTACACTTGGCGCGGATTTGCTGGAAGGCGACGAAGCAGAAGTAGGTTTTACAGATACGCTTTCTGTGAAGGCGACTACCGTTTTGAATGATTCGGTACTCGTGTACACTTACGCTTCCAGCATCCTTCCCTTGACTGGCTATCTGATAGGAGATATGATTGATCCGATATTTGGAAAATCAAAATCACAGATTTATACCCAAATGGCGCGCGCATTCGCGATACCTGACCGAAGTAATACAAAATTGGACTCTATTGTATTGGTGTTGCCTTACAATAAGGCAGGCAATTATGGCGACCTGACGCAAAATTATGGTATTTCTGTCCATCGCATCACGGAGTATATCAAAGAGCAACAAAATTTTTATTCCAATGCTTCTTTTTCGTCCAGTATGGCAAGTCTGGGCGCTGCCAATTTTGTACCCAATCTGGATAGTGTAACTATTTTTGATTATACGCGAAGCAAGCAAGATACTTTTAAATTAGGTGCACAATTACGCATTCCGCTCGACCGTGCTTTGGGAGAAGAATTATTGAAATTAGATTCCGCTACGCTTGCAAGAGATACTACGTTTTATGGCTATTTTAATGGTTTGCATTTAAAACCGACGACGACGAATCAGGGAATATTGAGTTTCAACTTAACAGATGGCGTAGCCGGTGTTTTTGTATATTACACCAAAAATGATACGATTAAAACGCAATTAAAATTCAATTTCAGACCTTCTATTTCTGCTGCCGCACGTGTTGTAAAATTTGAACAAGACCGTAAGAATACGGTGGTTGAAAGATATGCGAAGAATCCTAACTTAGGCGATAGTTTGCTATTTGTACAAGGAATGGCGGGCGTCACGACCCAATTAGAAATTCCTTATCTCGAAAACTTACAAGGTGCGGTCATCAATAAAGCAGAGTTGGAAGTACGTATTGCGACGTTACCGGGGGATGATCTGTCAATTTTTAAACCCGCACCACAACTTTTTTTGTATACCAAAGATGACAATGGAAACGTAGTGGCAATTGATGATGTTCTGATTTTTCAGGCAATTGATGATCGAAATCGAGATAACGGAAAAACGTTGAATGCATTCTATGGAGGCATTCCGATAGACGGCAATCCAGGGGAACCTCAATTGTATCGGATGAACATATCTACGCATTTTCAAAATATCATCAGTAAAAAGAGAAATAATATATTGTATTTAAATATCCCAAGTCGCCAACAGCAGCCGCAAAGAGTGGTGTTATATGGCGCCAAACATCCATTGTATAGTATCAAATTGAAAGTGGCTTATACAAAGTTGTAATAAGGGTGATGAGGTGAAGGGTTGGTAGGGTGATGCGTAGCGAAGAGACAGAGGGACTAAGCGAAAAAGAGACTAAGTGATGTATAAATGAGGAATGAAGCGACGAGCGAAAAACGGCGGCTTTGTCCCGCCACATGATGGGATGAAAAATCTGCGTTATCTGCGGGAGAAAATAATAATAAATCATAAATAACAACCTCATGTGTGGAATCGTAGCCTACATCGGAACTAAAGAAGCCTACCCCATTCTCATCAAAGGCTTGCAAAGACTGGAGTATCGCGGCTACGACAGTGCTGGCGTAGCTATTTTGAATGGTGATATTCACGTACACAAGAAAAAAGGAAAAGTACAAGAACTGGCAGATTACGCCGCTACCCTTCCCACGCAAGGCAACATGGGCATCGGACACACGCGCTGGGCGACCCACGGCATCCCTGATGATATCAATGCGCACCCGCACTTTTCTGGCAATGGTCGGCTCGTATTGGTACATAATGGCATTATAGAAAATTATGATATTCTAAAAAAAGCCCTTGAAAAAGAAGGACACCACTTTAAAAGTCAAACCGATACGGAAGTATTAGTGCACTTGATTGAGGCAATTCAAAGCCGCGATAATCTGCCCCTCGAAGAAGCCGTGCGCGTGGCACTCACGCGGGTTGTAGGCGCTTACGCCATTGTGGTAATGGACAGGCAGGAACCCGGCAAACTCGTCGGCGCACGCAAAGCGAGTCCTTTAGTAATTGGAGTTGGAGAGGATGAGTATTTTTTGGCTTCTGACTCGACCCCGCTCATTGAGCATACGAAAAAAGTGATTTATTTAAACGATGAAGAGATAGCAGTCGTAGAACGAAATGGTGGATTACAAATCAAAACAATTAATAGCAACGAGCTACAAACGCCCTTTATTCACGAACTCGACATGGAAATCGAAGCCCTCGAAAAAGGCGGCTATGACCATTTCATGTTGAAAGAAATTCACGAGCAACCCAACACCATCGCCGATGCCATGCGCGGTCGCATCAATGCACAAGAAGGTTGGGTAAGATTGGGCGGATTGGAGGATCATTATGAACGAATTGCAAATGCGCCGCGTTTCATTATTGCTGCTTGTGGTACGTCTTGGCATTCTGGCTTGATTGGCGAATATTTGATTGAAGACTTAGCCCGCATTCCGGTCGAAGTGGAATATGCTTCCGAGTTGCGCTATCGCAATCCGGTACTCACTGAAAAAGATGTCGTTATCGCTATTTCTCAGTCAGGTGAAACCGCCGATACCTTAGCTGCTGTCGAATTGTCAAAAGAGCGAGGCGCGATGGTGTACGGCATCGTGAATGTTGTAGGTTCTTCCATCGCACGGGCCGCCGATGCGGGGTCGTATATTCACGCTGGACCAGAAATTGGAGTCGCGTCTACCAAGGCTTTCACGGGTCAAGTTACTTTGCTTACGCTCATGGCGTTGCATTTAGCGCACAAGCGCGGTAAACTTTCCGAAAGCCGTTTCCGGCAATTATTGTACGAATTTGAAAATATACCTGCCAAAGTAAAGCGGGTATTGGAAAAAGACAGCCAAATACAATATATTGCAGGAGAAATGAAAGATAAGCCGAATGCCTTATATTTGGGTCGTGGCTATAATTTTCCAGTGGCACTCGAAGGCGCATTGAAGTTAAAAGAAATTTCCTATATTCATGCCGAAGGCTATCCGGCAGCCGAGATGAAACACGGTCCAATTGCACTCATTGACGAGCAAATGCCGGTAATTGTAATCGCTACCAATCGAAGCGCGTACGACAAAATTGCCAGCAATATTCAAGAAGTAAAAGCACGAAACGGTATCGTCATCGCTATCGTAACCGAAGGAGACGAAGTAATTAGTAAAATTGCCGACCATACCATTGAAATTCCAGATACCGAAGAACCATTTACACCGCTATTATCCGTTATTCCGTTACAGTTGTTATCTTATCATATCGCGCTTTTGCGAGGCTGTAACGTAGACCAGCCGCGTAATTTGGCAAAATCGGTGACCGTAGAGTAGCCTTTAGGCTGAACTCGTCCCACAGGCTTTAGCCTGTGTAAGCGACGTAGCAGAATTAAATTATAAAATTAATTAATTTAACCATAATTCTCAATATACTGAGGGCTGCCAATTCTAAACTGCCTCCTCACTTATAAGATTAATTTAATATTATATTAAAAAAATGCCACATAAAGAATTGCAATTAGAATATAATAGTCAGCGCGACGAGTTGATTATCCCCGAATACGGCAGGCACGTTCAAAAACTAATCGCCCACGCCAAAACGATTGAAGATGTTGCTATGCAGCGCGCTTTCATTGACGAAGTGGTGGATTTGATGATGCAAATTCACCCACAGAGCCGTAGTATCGAAGATTATCGAGAAAAATTGTGGAAACACGTCTACCGCATCGCCAATTATGACTTGAATGCAATGCCACCCAGCGGAATCACACCCAAACCAGAAGACGCTATCAAAAAGCCGGATCGAGTGGATTATCCGCTTTCGGAAGCACAGTTTCGCCACTATGGACACAACGTGCAAAAACTGGTCGCCAAAGCACTTTCCATGGAACCCGGACCCAAGCGCGATGGTTTCGTAGCAGTCATCGGCTCTTACATGAAACTGGCATATCGCACTTGGAATAAAGACCATTATGTAAGCGATGATGTCATAAAGGGAGATTTAGAAACCTTGTCTAAGGGACAGTTAGTATTAGACGAAAGTGCCTCTTTTGATAGCTTGGCTGCCGCCCGTCGCCGCAAACAGCAGCAACAACAGCAGTATCAATACCAGCAGCGCGACGACCGAGGTAGAGACCGAGGCGGCGACGACCGAAATAGAGACCGCGACCGAAGCGACCGAGGAGGCGATAGAGACCGAAACGACCGAGGACGCGACCAAAGAGGCGGCGACCGCCGAGTGGATAACAACAATCGCTATGGCAATCCGCCAACGAATCGTCCGAACAACAATAATAATTTGCGTCGCAAAAAATAGGGCTTATCCCATTTTGTGAATAGAAAAGGAGTCAATCTGTTGGGTTGGTTCCTTTTTTTTTTAAATTTGGCAATATTCTTAAAAAGTCTGGCATCTGGCATCTGACTTCCGGCATCTAAATACAAAATATGAATTTTTTACATCCGATCTCCGTTAAAACCATCGCTGAAAAAATCGGCGCAACCCTCCTCGGCGACGAAAGCCTCGAAGCCACCGGCATCAACGAAATCCATCAAGTACGCCCCGGCGACATCACCTTCTCGGATGTAAAGAAATATTTTGAAAAAGCCCTGAAATCAGCAGCCACCATCATTATTCTAAATGAAGAAGCAACCTGCCCTCCAGGAAAAGCATTACTGCTGTGCGAAAATCCATTTGAAGCGTACGACGGATTAATTCGAGAATTTCGCCCTTTTCAGCCGATAACGCAAGGTGTAAGCACTTCCGCGCAAATAGATACTTCTACATTTATTGAACCCGGCGCGGTCATTGGGCATCACGTCACCATTGGTAAAAATTGTTATATCCAGTCTAATGCCGTCATTTCCGAGTACACAATTATTGGCGATAACGTGGTCATTCAAGCAGGCGCACTCATCGGCACAGATGCTTTTTATTTTAAAAAAACCGAAACGGGTTACCAACGCTGGCGTTCCGGCGGGCGCGTCATTTTAGAAAATAAGGTAGAAATTGGCGCAGGCTGTACGATCAACAAAGGCGTTTCCGGCGATACAATTATCGGGGCGGGTACAAAATTGGATTCGCAAGTGCATATCGGACATGATGTGGTCATTGGCAAAAATTGTCTCTTCGCTGCGCAAGTCGGCATCGGCGGTAACACAACAGTCGGCGACAATGTAGTGCTGTACGGGCAAGTCGGCATTGCACAAAACCTGAAAATCGGCAACAACGTGGTGATTTTAGCAAAATCAGGTGTCTCAAAAAATCTGGAAGACGGCAAAGCTTACTTTGGCTACCCGGCAGGCGAGGCACGCGAGATTTATCGGGAACTGGCAGCACTACGGCATTTGCCGGAATTTTTTGCAGGGTATTATAAGAAATAAATTTTTATAAATTAATAGTTATCGTATCTCTATTATAAGCTCCTATAATGCCATATCCACTTTTAATATTGGTAAAAATAAAAGGACTACTCTGGAAAAATCCGCCAATTTCCTCATCATAATCCGCTACACTTTCTTGATATTGTTCAAAGCTG
>CAZJXN010000135.1:3283-14427 GCA_964549655.1 uncultured Saprospiraceae bacterium | reverse complement strand
TCTGCTTTGTCCTTGAAACGACGCACTACAATCAGCGGCGTACGCGCCTCGCCATTGACAAGATACACATCCGAAATGCGCAGTTTTTCGAGGTCATGGTATTTTCGATTGTAATCGGATACAAAATTCTTCGCATCATTCAAGGTAGCACCGTCATTCAAAGCGATAATGATAGAATGTACTTGGTCAATTTTTGGGTCGAACTCCGCCGCTTCCACTTTTTGCTCGCCCGGCAGCGTACCCGTAGAAGCACCCAACAAACGCAGCACTTCTCGTGCATATTTTTGCTCTTCTGTGTTCTGGTATTTTGCAATAACTTCATTCAGCGCACCGATATACTCATCTTTTCCTTTCAAATTGCCGGTCGTCATAGCGATGAGCAGCGCAAATTTTGGCTGGTAGGCATTAGAAGCGCCAAATTTTTCGGGGGCTTGTACGCTTTTATCGTAGGCTTCCTGATAGCTGCCAGCCGTGAAAGCGGTGTATGCATCGTTATAATAAGCTTCCAGTTTGCGTTCCTCATTTTGCATTTCTATCACATACGTTGGGTCTTGGATGACTTTTGCGTAATTTGTACCCGGATATTTTGACACAATTTTGTCGGCGTATTCCTGTGCTTTCGCGGCATTCTGCAAATCTTTATAACCTAAATATAAATAATACCAAGAGTCCAGTTCGCGGTCGTGTTCTGGGTAGCGCGTGTTCAATTCTTCCAGTGCTGTCACTGACCGTGGATGATTTTGCAAACGCTCCCGATACAAGACACCCAAGTTGAACATCGCTTCCCGAATCTTTATATTTGCAATTTTTTTAGCATCGGGAGTAGTTGGAATGCCTTTTAGAATCGTGCTCATCTCGTCCGCGCTGATGGAAGCGGTGACCTGATTAGTACTGTCAAAACCCGTTTGCGTATCCAGTCCGCTCGACTGTTTATTGGAGCGTCGCCAGTTGTCTTCCAGCGTGCGGTCGCCCCACTTTCGTTGAAAATCGCGCTTGCCTTGGCGCAGGTTTTTATCATTGTAAGCAAAAAAACTACTTTCTTTTTGCAGGGCAGGACCAGGCGACGATACGCTGCGAGCCGACGTCGGAGCATTTTTATTAGCAGTAGGAGCAGCGGCTTGTGCGGTTTTGGCTGCCAGTGCTGCCTCTTGTTGTTCTTTTAGATCTGCTGCAAACGCTTTTTGCTCGGCTTCGCTCATGTTGCCGATGCGCAGCAGACTATCTTGCAATACAATGACACCCAGATTCTTAGCAATGTCGGTCAAACTTTTGCTCAAGCGGTCTACTTCGGCGTAGCGCTCATCCGTCTTTTCTAAAACCAATAAAGTGCTGTCGTAATAATTTTTAGCAGGAATATAATTTTCATCTTCATAGAATAGCTGCGCCAGTGTGACGTACGTATCTGCCCGTTGTGCCGTATTTTGACTTGGCTGCTGCAAAGAAAGTTGGAAGGTTTCAATCGCTTTGGCGCGGTCGCCTGCCTTGAGCGCGATATTCGCCATTGCAAAATAAATCTGGTCGCGGTACTCGTTATTTTTGTCGTCTTTGAGCATTTTTTCGAGGTTCGCTATTGCCTCGCCTTGAATACCATTGCCGTTTTGAGCCATACTCAGCCGGGCACTGAATTCCATTTCATAATCATTCGTATACTTTGCAACTTGGTCAAATGTCTTATAAGCCGCGTCACTATTGCCATTGCGCTGGTACAATTGAGCTAAAATGTAGGAATAACGCGCTTTCTCCGCACGGGTATCGGCTACGTCTATCGCCTGCTCCAAGTTTTGCACTACAAAGTCATACTTTTTTAATTTCAAATTCAAATACGCTTGCAATGCCGGCAGTTCATTCCGAATGTCTTCAAAAGTTCGAGTGTCATTCAACATTTGCGTGATGAGCCGCTGCGAACTTTCTAATTTATCCCGTTCTATATACGTTTTTGCCAGCCAAAGCAAGCCTTCCTGATACGCTGGTGGTCGCTTGAGGAAGTAATTTTCGGGGTCTTTCTTTTTTTCTTCTTCTTCCTTTTTCTTATCGGCTTCTTTCTTGGCAAGGGACTCTTTGGTTTCTTCTGCTTTTATGGGAGGAAGCGTCAGTGCAGGTTTTGCTAAGGTATCCGAGCGGCTGCTCATAAACGACGGGCGTTTGGGAGCGGGTTTGCCTTGTTTGCGCGCTTTTTTCACGGCGGCGTTGTACTTTTCCCGTTCTTTTTTGAGTTGCTTGGCGCGTTTGAGGCGTTCGTTGCGAGCGCGTTCTTGGTCTTTCTTTTTTTGTTTGGCAGTTATTTCTCGTTCTTTGTTGACTTCCTGTGCCGCTTCTCTTTTGTCGGCAAGGGATTTACTGGAAGCGACGCGTCGCGCTTTTTTCGGTTCGTATGGATTAAATTCATTAGATATAAATCGGAAAGTAGATTCAGCAGATTCGTAATCTTTTTTAAGAAATTGGGCTTGACCCACCAGTAAATAACAGTCGTCCGACCAGTCGCTTTTGCGGTGCAAATTGACAACGACTGATACTTTTTTGATAGCGGTATCTAATTGAGGTGCAACGGCTTGTGGGTTATTGGCAGCTACGTAAGGATAGACTTCGAGGAGTTTCGTGTAGTTGTCGCGGTGCTGCTCGTCCAACTGCACGTAGGTCTTTTCCATTATTTCATTGGCATTAAAGTAGCCGTTGTACTTTGCCGTTGTATTGTGGTACAGTTTTTTAATGCCCTTCAGTTCGCCGCGCTGTTTTTGTGTGGTACAGCCTGCGCCAAGTGTGATAGTTACTAATAGTAGTAGCGATACTCTGTTCATCCGATTGAAAATAAGTAAGTAGGCAGTTTTCAGTAAGCAGTTGGCAGTAAGCAAGATATTGAAAATCAATTAATTAATTTAAAATAAAATGTTACTAAAATCTGTTTATTTATTTAATACCTATGATTAATTTAATTGGACCGATTGCCCCCAATTCAGTCAAGTCAAAAGACACCTGCGCTCCATTTTAGTTGGGAAAGCGTGCCTATTTTTGTTAAAATTCTGACATTCAAGCTAAAAACTCATATTATTGTCGCCTCCCTTGTTAGAAACGTTTACTTTTGTATTTTACATTAAAAAAGCATTCCACAATTCGTTTTTGCTTCTTACAGATTAAAACCACAAAGTTAACGTTTTTTCTTAACACTTTAAACCGCAGAAAATGAATTTATAGTGTGTAATAGGGGATAATTAACAAGATGGTTGGAAGATTGGAAAGATGGAGGATTGGAATATTTGAAATGATGGAACCCTATTCAAATATAAGTGATGCGAATATTGGATTAAAATGACCCCAGCGGGGTGAAACATTTGTAGCATGGCAAAAAACGAGCAAATCAAAAGCCGATTCGGACGTACGAAAGAGCGGTTGCAAAATACCTACCGATTGGTGGTGATGAATGAGGAGACGTTTGAGGAAGTCGGCTCTTATCGGTTGACGTTGTTGAATGTGTATGTGTTGTTGAGTACGATTATTGTAATTACGGCGGTGCTGGTTACGATTACGATTGCGTACACGCCGCTGCGCCGCTACGTGCCTGGTTATGTGGGCAATACGAATGCCGACCGCGAAATATATGACCTCTCGCGCGAGGTCTCTCGCATGGAAAAACAATTGAATGCCAATAGTCGCTACACCGAAACCGTGCGAAAAATGCTGGTAGGCGATGTAGAAACGATAGACGAAGTGCCGAAGAGCAAAGATATGTTCAAAGACAGTACGATGGAAGAAATTGGTCGGTCAGAATCTGACGAACAACTCCGCCAAGAAGTGCAACTCGAAGAAATCGGTGCTATCGCCAAAAGTGGACGCGCTACTAACTTCTCTCCACGAGATATCCCGTTGGAACAATTGTTTTTTACAACCCCTGTTAATGGAGAAATCAGCGCAGCTTTTATGCCCGACAAAAAGCATTACGGCGTGGACATACTCGCTCCTAAAAATACCGCGATCAAAGCAGCGATGGACGGCTATGTCCTTATTTCCGACTGGACGCAAGAGACGGGCTTCACCATTGGCATTCAACACGCGAATAATGTCGTGACCTTTTATAAACACAACGCTACTTTGCTCAAATCAGTCGGCAGTTTTGTAAAAGCAGGCGAAGCGGTTGCTATCATCGGGAACACGGGGGAATTGACGACCGGACCACATTTGCATTTTGAACTTTGGCACAAGGGTATTCCGGTGGACCCGGCGGAGTATGTTAGTTTTTGATATTCAGTACTTGGTATTTAGCATTTGGTATGTAGATGTAGCGCACGCTTGTGGTGTAAAAGTTGAATACCAAATACGTGATACTGAATACTAAGTACCAAATACTGACTACTAAGTACCAAATGTGAACGGATTTTTAAACTTTATCGCTTTTAACCCTTATAAACTGGACTTTGTGTATTTTTTACCTTAACTTTGCGCTTTCAAAAAAAAGTAGGTGCTCGATGAATGCGATTAACAATACAGAATTAAAAACTGCTTTCAACGAAAAGGGCGAAACCATCAGCCCGATATTGCCTTATGGCACAAAAAATTACCTGATTGATATAGATGGGACAATTTGTGACGACATCCCAAACGAGGAGCCGGAGCGAATGTCCACCTGCCTGCCTTACCCGGATGCTTTGCGCATCATCAACAAATGGTACGAAGAGGGGCATATCATTACGTTTTTCACGTCTCGCACGGAAGAGCATCGTCCAGTGACGGAGGGTTGGTTGCGCAAAAATGATTTCAAATATCACGCTATTTTATTCGGTAAGCCACGCGGCGGCAATTATCATTGGATTGATAACCATATCGTAAAAGCGACCCGTTTCAAAGGAAAATTCACAGATTTAGTGGTGGAAACCCATGAAATAGAAGTGTTTAAGGATTAAAGTAAAAGCTTATTGGTGATTTGTCCTGTATCACAATTCACCAATTACGCTTCACTAATCACAATCCACATTTCACCAACTCCTAAATTTTTCTTTTTAGAATATCTTTCAATGCCTCGTATAATTTCGGATGTTGAAAGTTAAATCCTGCTTGCTCCACTTTTTGCGAAGCCACTTTTGTACTAAATAGAATCGTATCCGCCATCTCCCCAAATAATAATCGCAAAACAAATGACGGAACAGGAAGTGTAAGTGCCGGTTTGCCCGATGCTTTCACTAATTGTTTGGTCAATTCTTTATTCGTTTCAGGATGAGGCGCTACCGCATTATAAAAATCTTGCATTTGTTCGGTTTCTAAAGCAAATTGAAATATCCGGCACAAATCTTCGATGTGAATCCAGGAGTACCACTGCTGTCCATTTCCAAAATAAGTACCCAAAAAGAAATTTAACGGAATCAACATTTTTTGCAACGCGCCGCCTTTTTTTGACAATACGATTCCGATACGCAAACCAACCGTGCGAATGCCCGTCGCTGCCACGTCTTGAATCGCTTTTTCCCATTCTAAACAACTTTCGGTGAGAAAACCCTTGCCCGGAGCGGAAGTTTCATACATCAGTTCATCGCCTCGATTGCCGTAATAACCAGTAGCTGCGCTTGACAAATACACCTTTGGATTTTTATTTAATTTTTGAAAGGTTTGTAATAATAAATGCGCACTTTTCACGCGACTTTCGATGATGCTTTGCTTTTGTTTTTTCGTCCAACGTTTCTCTGCGATGCCCGTTCCAGCGAGGTTGATGACATAATCGGCGCGTTGCACAGCACTTTCATCTATTGTGCCTTTTTCAATATCCCATTCAAAAGCGGGAAATCGAGCGTTGGGATTGGCTTTGCGGCTCAAATGAAGCACATCGTACCCATTTTTTTGCAATAAATTACTTAAATGCGAACCAATTAATCCGGTTCCGCCAGCGATGAGTACTGTTTTCATAATGAATTAAAATTACTTGTGTTACGCGCTCATATAACATAATTGGAACGCGGATGACGCGGATTTGGCGGATTCATGCGGATTTTATCTTGACTTGCTCTTTACACGAAAAACGAACACATCGCAAAAAATCCGCGTTTTCCGCGTTTCAATTATTGTAAAAAGGGCGGATAAACATTTATTAAAATTAAATAATTCAAATGCAAAGGTAACAGTAAGAGAGTGGCTTGGTTTAGAAAAAAAACATTCGGTAATTTTAACGTTATTGGAGGATTTTTATAAAAGTTTCCCAGCTTCCGCAAAATGGCTTAATTTTAGAGCGCGTTATTTTGAAGACTTAGCGGCTAAGAAACTTAGAGACCCCACAACAAGTAATAGAGGGGTCTAAAGTCTGTTGTCTAAAGTCTATCATCTACTTTGTATTTTCAAAACCAAAACTACCATCCATGAGTCGCATTGTCTCGTTCATTTTGCTCCTCTGCATTACCATTTTTTTGTTCAACGCTTGCGTTCCTGAAACGGAAGTGGATGATACAACCGTCATTGTGCGCCTGCGTGCCGAGCCAGACCGCATCAATACCGTGCTGACCACGGATAATTATGCCCGCCAAATCGGAGATTATGTTTTCATGTATTTGATGACCGTCAACCCACAAACGTTTGAATATGAGTCACTCATGTTAAAATCACTCCCTACTTTTACTGATATTACAGAAGGTGCTTATAAAGGTGGCGTGGCTTATACCCTTGAATTATTGGAGGAAGCCGTGTGGGATAATGGTACGCCAGTCACCGCCAATGACTATGTGTTTACACTCAAAGCAACGCTCAATCCGCGCGTACAGGCGCAGCAAATTCGACCCTTTTTAGAATTTATAAAGGATGTCCAAATTGACCCGAATAATCCAAAAAAATTCACGGTCATCACCAATCAAAAATATTTTTTGGGCATGGAAGCCGTTGCCAATACGGTGCCAGTGCTGCCAGAATATATTTTCGATCCGAAAGGGCTGTTAAAAAATATTCCGATAACGGAGTTTGTAGACACGGCAAAAGTGGAAAAATTGGCGCAAACCAATCCAGCATTGCAACAATTTGCAGATGTATTCAACTCGTCGGATGCCTCTCGCAGCAAAAATTATTTGGTGGGATGCGGTCCCTATCGTTTTGAAGAATGGCAAGCTGGGCAAAAAGTAGTCCTTGTGAAAAAAGAAAACTGGTGGGGCGATAAACTCACCGACCGTTTCCCTGCATTGATAGCAAGACCCGCTCGCATTGAGTATCGGATTATTCCGGAAATAGCTACAACGGTGGCAGCATTGAAAGCGCAGGAAGTGGATGTATCCGCTGAAATAGACCCAAAAGATTTTGTAGAAATGCGCGACGCCGAGTTGACGAATAAAAATTATAACTTCTACACGCCGCCTTCCTTACAATTTGGAGCTATTTATTTGAATACAAAAATCCCGAAACTGGCAGACAAACGGGTACGCCGCGCCTTGGCACATGCTATCAATTTGGATGAAATTATTGAAACTGTATATAATGGTTTTGCCGAGCGTATCACAGTTCCGGTCAATCCGGGTGCAAATTATTATGATTCTAATTTAAAATTGATTGATTTTAATATTGAAAAAGCAAAATCTTTATTGAAAGAAGCGGGTTGGGAAGATACGAATAACAATGGCACGGTGGACAAACTCATCAACGGAAAGCGAGAAGAGATGATCTTGACTTGTCGGGTAACTGCCACGAGCGAAACTGGTAAAAATGCTTTATTATTATTCCAAGGTACTGCTAAACAGGCAGGTATAAATATAGAAATTGTACCAAGAGAATTCCGAACGATGATGAATGAAGTGCGCAACGACGAATATGAAATGGCAGCCAGCGGCAGAACGATCTCACCTACGCTGTGGGAACCCAATCAGGACTGGCACTCGGAGGCAATGCAAGGCGGCAGCAACCACGCCAATTTTCAAAATGCACAGGCAGATAGAATCATCGAGCAAATCCGTGGGACACTGGACGAAAAACAGCGCAACGATTTGTACAAACAATTGCAAGGCATTATTTATGACGAACAGCCTTGTATTTTCATGTTTCAACCCACGGCGCGTATTGTGATTAATAAGCGTTTTAAAACGGATGCGTCTACTTTACCGCCGGGCTATTTCCCGAATACATTTAAACTGCAAGAAGTGCAATGAGTCAATTTGCTAATTTGCCAATAGGCAATGAAATAAAAAAAAATATAATACGGTATAAAATATTTTTAAAATGAGATTTAAATACCAATGGATAAAGTTGTGCCACACTTTGAAAGTTCGGCACAGCTATTAAATCATCACATAACTTTTTCCTCATTAGCGGGAAAATTGGCACATTATCTCATCAGCAAATCAGCAAATTAAAATATGTTTCGCTACTTGCTCAAACGAATCTTATTTTTCATCCCGACGCTGCTCGTCATTTCGTTGCTGTCGTTTGGACTGAGCAAACTGGCGCCCGGCGATCCATTGGACAACAATGATGAGGGAAAAGATGTGCGAAATCAGGAGCGCGTAGACCGCGAAACCGCCGCTTTTTGGGGCTTGGATAAACCCGTTTTTTATTTTTCGTTGTCTTCCGCAGCTTATCCGGATACGTTGTATCGCATTTTACAAGCAGACCGACGCGAGGCATTAGAGAAGTTAGTGGCACAATACGGCAATTGGGATGCGATTGCAAGTTATTATAATCAGATACAAAATTTAGAACGCTTTTTATATTATGAATTGCCGGAAAACGCTCTATTTCAAGAAATCAGTATCGTGCGCAGTAATGTGCGAGAGTTGTATATAAAATACCGAGATAATGAAATTACGGCGTTATTGGAAAATATAAAGACTGGCATCAAAAATGATAGTTTATTACAAATATTAGCGGACAGTCGTTTTCAAGATTTGAAAGGCAGTTACCATTTTATTAAACAAAACCCGACTCGAAGTCAATTATACATTCCTGATTTTAAATGGTATGGTTTTGATAATCAATATCATAATTGGTTTACTAAATTTTTACGCGGTGATTTTGGCGTGGCGTATCGAGACGGTCGTCCGGTGGCCGATAAAATCAGCGATGCGTTGCTTTGGACGCTGGTTATCAACGGTATATCTATTTTGATTGCGTATTTATTGTCTATTCCGTTAGGCATTTTTTCCGCCGTACGCAAGGATACATTTTGGGATCGAATCGTCACTGTTTTTTTATTTGCATTACATTCTTTACCCGTTTTTTGGATTGCTACTTTATTATTAATCTTTTTTACAACGCCGGAGTACGGGATGTATCTCTTTCCAAATCCAGCCTCAGGTATGGGAAAATTATCAAGTACCGCGCCCTTTTGGAATCGTTTTGCAGAAAGTTTGCCACGCCTTATTTTACCCGTATTTTGTATTACGTATGGTTCATTAGCATTCATTTCCCGACAAATGCGCGGCGGAATGCTCGACGTATTACAACAAGATTACATCCGAACGGCGCGTGCCAAGGGTTTAGGTGAGCGAAAAGTTATCTGGAAGCACGCTTTTCGCAATGCATTATTTCCGATTATTACGTTATTTGCGTCCGTGTTTCCAGCAGCATTGGCAGGGTCAGTGGTCATTGAAGCCATTTATAACATTCCCGGCATGGGTAAATTAACGTTGGACGCGATCACCGCTCGTGACTGGCCCATCGTCTATACCGTGCTGATGCTTTCCGCAATATTAACTATGATTGGTATTTTAATTGCAGATATATTATATGCCTTGTTGGATCCGAGAGTTAGATTTAAATAAAAAATTTTAATCAGAGAGAAGACAGCAATTGCTTTGCGAACTTTGCGAGAAAAATATCGTAAGTAAGTAGGCAGTTTTCAGTAGGCAGTTGGCAGTGGTCATAACATTGAAAATCAATTAGTTATTTTTTAATAAAATGTCGTTTATATCTGCTGGATTCCTTAAGTAATCGAGCATATTTAAACCACAGAGTTTACGAAGTTTCACAGAGACTTACTATTTGGTAATCAACACTTTGCGCCTTTGCGTGAAAATTCTGCGTGAATACTTAGATAACTTTACATACATACTTACTATTTCTCATAATGAGTAAGAAACTTCTTAAAATAAAAAAACGAAAACCGCGCCAGCCTGGATTGCCGCCCGGTACCCCCGTCTTCATCGGAGAACAAAAAGTAGAAAAACCAATTGTAACCCTCATACAATTCAATGAAAATGAATGCTTTGAAAAACACAGCGACAATGGTATCCCCCCAATGCAAACGGGAGATTTTATCACTTGGTATGATGTAAAGGGTTTGCATGATATTAAAATAATTGATGAACTGGGGGAACTTTTTAAAGTACATTCCTTGGTATTAGAGGATATTTTGGATACGCAGCAGCGCCCCAAATTTGAAGAGTATAGTGATGCTATTTTTATTACATTAAACGCGCTCCTTTTCGACCATGACTCGCAAGAAGTGCAGACGGAACACATCGCTATTTACGCGGGACCTAATTTTGTGCTTTCCTTTCAAGAAAAAGATGACGATACGTTTGTGCCGGTGCGCGAGCGTATTAAAAATGGCATCGGTAGAATGCGGCAACGCGGTAGCGATTATCTGGCTTATGCCTTGGCGGACAGCGCGGTAGACCATTACTTTATCATTTTAGACCAAGTGCAGGAAGTAATAGAATCGCTGGAGGAGGAAATTTTGAACAATCCTGAAAAGTTGGGTAAAAGCAGTATTCATCACCTCAAGCGACAAATACTTACTTTGCGTAAATCGGTGCTGCCGCTACGTGAAGCCGTCAATTGGTTTGCCAAAAGTGAATGCCCCATCGTGCAACCCACGACGGATGTTTTCACGCGTGACCTATACGACCACATCGTGCAAGTGATAGATATGGTAGAAAATTATCGGGATATTCTGAATGGCTTATATGACCTGCACCTCACGGAAATTGGCTACCGTACGAATAATGTAGTGCGCGTGCTTACCATTATTTCTACCATTTTTATGCCGCTTACGTTTCTGGTGGGCGTGTATGGTATGAATTTTGACGTGATGCCAGAATTGCGTTGGAAATACGGCTATCCGGCGGTGTGGGCGGTCATGATTGTAATTGTAATATGGATGCTTCTTTATTTTCGGCGGAAGAAGTGGCTTTGAAATAGGGATTTGTGATTTGTGATTTGTTATTTGTGATTTGTTATTTGTGATTTGTTATTTG
>CAZJXN010000135.1:0-3183 GCA_964549655.1 uncultured Saprospiraceae bacterium | reverse complement strand
TCACTACTCACCATTCACTACTCACCATTCACCATTCACCATTCACTGTTTAAAAAGTCCATATTTTAAAATGCAATAGATCGCGCGGAAGCCATCTTTCCAACCTATTTTTTTGCCTTCTTCGTAGGTTCTGCCATAGTAAGAAATGCCCACTTCATAAATGCGAATTTTTGGAATACGTGCCACCTTAGCCGTCACTTCCGGCTCGAAACCAAAACGTTTTTCTTTTAACTGTAGGCTTTGTATCGTACTGGTTTTGAACATTTTATAACAAGTCTCCATATCTGTCAGATTCAAATCAGTAAATAAATTCGAGAGAAATGTCAAAAACTTATTACCAATCGAATGCCAAAAAAACAAAATCCGATGCGGCTTGCCGCCCATGAAACGCGAACCGTACACGACATCCGCAAAGCCGTTCAAAATGGGTTTTAATAATAAATTATATTCTTCTGGGTCATATTCTAAATCGGCATCTTGTATAATCAAGTATTCGCCCGTCGCCCGCGCAATGCCCGTGTGCAATGCCGCTCCTTTGCCTTGATTTATTTCATGTTTAAAATATTGAATATTAAAATCAGGATAGGTTGTGCTATAATTTAAAATAGCGGCTTCGGTATTATCTTCAGAGCAATCATTGACGATAATCACCTCTTTTTCAATAGCATTGGTCAGTTGCACGGCACGTACTTTATCCAAAATGAAATGAATCGTAGCGCCTTCATTATAAGCAGGAATGATGATGGATAGTTTGCGAAATTCCATGTGGTAAAGGTATCATTTCCTTGCAGATTTTTCACGCAAAGCCGCAAAGCCGCAAAGTTTCCCTTGTCATTTGGTCTCTCTTTCTATGAGTCGCTTTTCGTGTTTCATTTTTACGTTGCAAAAACTATCTTTACATCACAAGCGACTTTATTTTAAAACACAAGACTGCACTTATGCCATTCGTCCTCTACGTTGCGCCGAATTACACGGAGAACGCCGCGCGATTTATTGAAACCTTTTTGAATCTGCCAAATGTCTCCTTAGGATTAGTTGGTGGGGAAAATATAGAACTGCTCCGCCCAGACATCTGCAATAGACTCACCGCTTTTTATAAAGTGCAAGACGTTTTTGATGCCGCCCAATTGCTGCAAGCCGCGCAATATCTGACGAATCAACTCGGCGTGATTCATCGCTTACTGGGTGCAGTCGAGCAATTGCAAGTGCCAATGGCAGAAGTACGCGAACAATTAGGCATCGAGGGAATGCGCGTAGAAGTCGCCAAAAACTTCCGAGACAAAGCACGGATGAAGACACTTTTCCACACCGCAGGTATTCCGTGCGCGCGACACCAAACCGTTACTACTTTAGCAGTCGCACAAGATTTTGTGTCAACGGTCGGTTTTCCGATTATAATCAAACCCACTGCCGGCGCGGGTTCTCAAGCTACTTATAAAGTGGAAAATGCTCATGTGTTAGAACAAGTATTGAATGCTTTGCTGTATGGAGCGCATCCTGAAGTTCTATTGGAAGAGTTCGTGACTGGCACCGAGCATTCGTTTGATACCTTTTCATTAAATGGTAAACCCGTTTTTCATTCCCTGACGCATTATCTGCCCAATCCCATCGAAGTCGTGCGCGAGCCTTGGATTCAGTGGCAAGTTATTCTGCCAAATGACATTGATACCCAACAATATGACGATATTCGACAATATGCTTTTCAAACATTAGATGTATTAGGCATGACTACCGGCTTGACGCACCTGGAATGGTTTCGCCGCAATGATGGAAGTATTGCTATTTCAGAAGTAGCCGCTCGTCCGCCCGGCGCACAAATTCCTACGCTTATGGCTCGCGCCCATGATTTTGACACCCTGACTGCTTGGGCACGGCTCATGGTTTTGATGAATTCACCCCACCAAAACGCAAGTATGCCGTGGGCTGCGCGTACCTGCGTGGCTTGGGCAAAGGCAAGGTTATCGCTGTGCATGGTTTGGAAGCAGCTAACCGCGAAGTTGGTCATTTAGTCACCAACGTTAAGATTCCTCAAGTCGGACAAGCTGCCTCCACCAGTTACGAGGGGGAAGGCTATATTATTCTCCGACATTCCGATACCGAAGTTGTCCGGCAGGCGTTACAGCGCATCATCTCGCTCGTAAAAGTGGAGTTGCGAGAAGATTAGCGACAGCGCGGCGAAATCTTTGTAGCGACAGCGTCGCTTATGAATGGTTTGCACCGTGTGTAAATGGATATTATAATAATTTCTCTTCTGCTTCAACATATGTCGGTGCGCTGCACCTTGACCGCCCGATGGCACATCGGGCTACAAATATTTCGCGGCGCTGCCGCTTGGTATCATTTGAAAAAATGTAAGGATTTTATAATTCTTTTAAAAATTAGCATTCATGTGGTACAGGCTAGCAGCAGGTTGGCGGCTAAAGCTTGCTGGTAGGGTGATATTTGCCGAGAAAAGTCATTGCCAGCCCACTTTATTACTATAAGTTTCATAATCGAAAGCAGGTAGGTAACTCAAGGGAGTGTCCGTTTTGAGTTGGTAAGCCTTATTTGCAATAGACAACAGCGCCTCAAAAGTAAGGTCTTTTAGCATCAGTGCCGGATGTTGCACGACTTGCTCGTAGGTTTCTTTGCCATTAGCTACCATGCAACAGTGTGCATGAAGAAAAGTGTCCACTGCAAAACGTTCGTCTTCTCGAAAAGCAGCTTCGCCTATCTGCGTCGCGTACCGTCGGGCATCTAGTACATACAATTTTTCCGACAAGATGTCTTGAAAATTATAGATTGCATATACAGGCAAAGCCGCCAATCGCTCTACTGCTGGTGCAATCACGGCTTCCTCACTTTCTTCCTCCTTGCTCCAATCCAGTAATTCCATAATTTCCCAGAAGGTATCTTCCGTCATTCGTTCTGGCATCGTCTCCGAGTGCGCCCGCACCTCAATTTCCCCATTTGGGTACTTTTCTTGCAATTCTTGGATTAATTGCGGCGTCAATTGCTGAATTGGTATTTTGATATTGGCGGGCATTTGTTGTTAGTTTTTTGGCAAGATACACTTTATAGGACGAAACGCAAGCTTGCAACTTGCAAAGTAAGTAGCACTAACGGAAGTATAAGACTTTAGATATTTATTGACCGAATTTACAAACTTCAGATAGCGGTCTTTTGTCAGTCAATGCCTATTTT
>CAZJXN010000134.1:0-14501 GCA_964549655.1 uncultured Saprospiraceae bacterium | reverse complement strand
TCCACAAAGATGGAGATTAATCCTTTTTTCAAATATTTGGCTGGGAAATGTCGGGAATAAAATGATATGCTCAACCATGCCTTCCCCAGTAGTGAAGTGATTGACCATTGACTACCGCATAATAAACATATAATCAAGTAAATTAGCTATTTAGATGTGACGATTATTAAGTTGAACTACGGATTCAAATTTTTTTGGAGTTGTCAATTCTAAATCAACCTAAAATAATTCCACTGGATTCATTCTCAACAATTCCTGCCAAGGTAAACCGCTACTGCCCACTATTAACATTTTATCCGGTTTAAATTGTCTGCGGAAAGACTCCATTCCCACCAAATTTCGAGCAGCGCTGCTTTTGATCTCCATTGCAATGGTCTTGCCACGATAAGTGAGTACGAAATCTACTTCTTCATTGCCATCGCGCCAGTAGAAAAGCTGATAATTTTCCTGTCGAGCGTAATTGAGTAAATGTGCACCGACCGCCGATTCCACCATGCGCCCCCATTGCTCGGGTTTTTGCAAAATGGTGGAAAAAAGTTCGGAATGCTGGGCACTCATCAAAGCGGTGTTATGTACCTGAAATTTTGGACTAGAAGCGCGTTGTCGCAAGCGATCACCAGCGTATTTTTCCAAACCGCCTAATAAACCTGCCGAGTCTAACAGATTGAGATAGTGTGCTAAGGTGGTCGTATTACCAGCATCTTGCAACTGCCCAATCATTTTATTGTAAGACAATAATTGACCTGAATATAAGCATCCAAGCTCGAACAAACGTCTTAGCAAAGCCGGTTTGTCCACGCGAGAAAGCGAAAGAATATCCCGCGAAATGCTCGGTTCTATAAGCGCATCAGTGACGTATTTTTTCCATCGCCATTCATCTGTCAACAAAGAAGCCGCGCCCGGATAGCCGCCAAACCAAACGAATTGCTCAGGTGTCAACCCAAATGCATCCTGCATTTCCTGCAATGACCAATGCCCCAAGTAAGTCACTTCAAGACGCCCGGCAAGTGATTCAGTTAACCCCTGCTGCAACAACAAACGAGAAGAACCTAATAAAATAACTTTCAACGGCAACCCTTGTCTCGTATCCAAATCCCAATTGGCTTTCACTACTTCTGACCAATTACCAATTTTTTGTATTTCATCAATGGCAAAAATAAATTCAGTCGCTCCTGAGTTACGCCATAACTGTCGCGCCACTTCCCACTGTTGTTCCAACCAAGTACTGTTGCTGTTAGCAATTCCATCCGCAGATACATAATGACTGGGTGTAATTATTGACTTCAACAACTGTTCGACCAACGTAGTTTTGCCCACTTGTCGAGGACCTACAATGGCTTGTAAAAAAGTTCGTGGCTCTTTTAGTCTTTTTGTAATCAATTGAAAATGAAGGCGTTGAAACATTCTAGTGGTTTAAATATAAATTACTCAACTTAACAAGTAAAATTACTCAACAAAGTGAGTAATTCAAAACGTTGAATAATACAAAATGTTGAAATCCAATTTTTCTACCCCATTATTTTTTGTAAATTTGGAGTCTGGTTTAGGAGGTCATAAGGTGATGAATCTTGCAACTTCCAAACTTCCAAATATTGAACTATAAAGATGAGTAATTTCGTAGTATCGGCACGCAAATATCGCCCGAATCGCTTTGAGGATGTCGTGGGGCAGGAGCACGTATCTGGCACGCTCAAGAATGTGCTGCAAAGCGACCACTTAGCGCACGCTTTTTTGTTTTGTGGACCGCGTGGTGTGGGCAAGACGACGTGTGCGCGTATTTTGGCGAAGGTGTTGAATTGTCAGAATATTTCTAAAGATTTTGAACCGTGTAATCAGTGCGATTCTTGTAAAGCTTTCAATGAAAATGCGTCATTTAATATTACAGAATTAGATGCTGCGTCAAATAACTCGGTGGAACACATTCGGGCGTTGATTGAACAAGTGCGTTTCCAACCACAGCAAGGGAAATACAAAGTTTTCATCATAGATGAGGTACACATGCTGTCGCAGCAGGCGTTCAATGCTTTTTTGAAAACGCTGGAAGAGCCGCCGTCCTACGCGATTTTTATTTTGGCAACGACGGAGAAGCACAAGATTTTGCCAACCATTCTGTCGCGCTGTCAGATTTATGACTTTCGTCGAATACAAATCCCCGATACCGTTGTACATTTGCAAGAAATTTGTAAAGCGGAAGGCATTCAAGCTGAGGCAGATGCGTTGCATATCATCGCTCAAAAGTCGGACGGTGCGCTACGAGATGCCTTGTCTATTTTTGATAGAATTGTGGCGTCTTCGGGCAAAAAAGTTACGTATGCAGATGTGATTTCCAATTTGAATGTACTGGATTATGACTATTATTTTAAACTCGTAGATGCATTATTGTTAGAAGATGTTTCCAAAATTTTTCTGTTGTTTGACGATATTCTACGTAAAGGTTTTGATGCAGAATTATTTATAAATGGCTTCTCCGAACACTTGCGCAATGTGCTGGTTTGCAAAGATGAACAGACGCTCTCGCTGCTAGAAGTAAGTGAAAATTTGCAGGAACGTTACAAAACACAAGCGCGAATTACGCCAACTGCACTGATTCTCACCGCTTTAAAAATTGCGAACGAGTGTGACCTGGAGTATAAAAATGTACGCAACAAACGGCTTCATGTAGAAATGGCGTTGGTAAAAATGACGTATATTCATCGGGCAGTGAAAGTGGCGCATCAGCCGGTAAATGGGGAGTTGGAAAAAAAAAATCTTGAATTGATGCCGGATGCCAGATACCAGATGCCAGACGGGAAGCAGTCCTCCTTTGCTGAAGCTACGGCGGATAAATTGGCAGATGAAACCTCAATCGTTGCAGAGCCGGAACCGACGCTTTTTTCAAAATTAAAAACGAATGAAAAACATTCGCTGCCGAAATTGAGTGGGGGCTTGAATGCGCTCTTGGCAGAAGTAAAGCAGGAAAGCAATGGAAATGGGGAAGAGGCGATAACCTTGACTTTGTTGGCTTTGCAAGATGTTTGGAAGCAATATGTAGAGGCAATGACGGCACCTTTAGCGACTAAACTGCTTTTTCGAGAGGTAGAATTGACGCTGCATGAACACCACCTTACGGCAACGGCCGGTACTTCGCTTGCTGAAAATACGATTCGAGAGGAGACAGGGCTGATAGAGCAGTTGCGCCGCCATTTTAGCTTGCCACAACTGACTTTTAGTATTCTGAAAATAGATAAAAATCCGGGTGCAGCACCTCCAAAATATCAAAAACCACTTTCTGCCAAAGAAAAATATTTGAAAATGCGGGAAACCAATCCACATTTGCAAAAATTGCAACAGAAGTTTGACTTGCGACCGGACGAGGATTGATTTTTGAAAGACATTAGACGAGAGATTATGGATGGAGTGTCATACGCAATACAAAATTCTGCAATCATGGGTTGTTTGATTAGGTATTCAAAAACGTTGTGTAACTTTGTTGGCGTTCAAAACAAAATGGAAAGTGGAGCATTTAAAATCTATTGTCTAACGTCTAAAGTTTTTTAAATATGAATAACCAAGCATTTTGGTTTCTCGAAAATATTGATGTCACAGTATTGTTCTGCCCAACAAAAAATAACAAGGGCAGCGGCATGGAGCGCCACATTCACAAAACGTATAAAAAGGGCGAATATATTTACTTGCCGGAGGAGCTCTCGGACCGTATCTTTTTCTTGTTGGAAGGGCGCGTGAAAATCGGCTCGTATGGCGATGATTCGGAGAAAGAAATCACGAAAGCCATTTTGGGTGTGGGCGAAGTGTTTGGAGAATTGTCGCTCTTGAACGAGCAAAAGCGTCGTGATTTTGCGTATGTAATGGAAGACTCCATCGTGTGTGCCATCACCGTGGGAGAAATGAAGTTATTAATGCGCGACCGTCCAGAAATCATCGTTTTTGTAATGAAAATAATGGGTTCGCGCGTGTTAGAATTGGAAAATCGGTTGGAATCACTGGTTTTTAAAGATTCTCGAACTCGAATTGTAGAATATTTACATGAATTGGCGACTAAAAAAGGACAGCGTGTAGGCTATGAAATATTGGTACGCAAGTTTTTGACACATCAAGAAATTGCCAATTTTACGGCTACTTCTCGCCAAACAGTGAATACGGTACTCAATGAATTGCGTAATAAAAATATTATTACATTCAACAGAAGTAGAATGTTGGTGCGTAATATGAGTTTATTACAAAAAGAAATGGAAATGCCTGCTCCAGCATGATAAGTGATTGACCATTTATAATTGACCATTAACCATTGATCATTGACCACCGCATAACAAATTGATAATCAAATAAATCATCTATTTGGAGGTGACGATTATTTAGGTCGAACTACCTCTTTTTTTTACAACTTTAAACTGCTTATGTCACGCCTTTACCACGGGCTTCGGCGGCAGCACATTCAAATCCAGCATCCGCAAGCGACGTTTTCCGCCAAATTTGGTGACTTTATTTTTGAATAACTTAGGTACAATCCAGCCGGTGAGCCACGAAACCCCCGTCACGATTGCATCCGACCACAAGTAATTAGTTTTAGGATTTCCATCTGTGAGTGTACCTACCAGTGCATTGCCCGACCAAGCGGCACCGAACGTGTAAAGTGAAGTACGTGCAGCTTTACTCCAACCTATCGGTCTGCGGAAGGCTTCGATACTGTCGAGTGGCACGTAGCGGTCGCCCAGCGTCACCCAATTTTTTTCTACATTCAGGTCTTCAATCACACCGCGATACCAGTACTCGTCATTTTTGAGTTTGTAGGTGATTTCCTGACCGATGTATATTTTTTTCGTCTTGGCACTGCCGTATTTTTCGATTTGCAACACCTTTTGGGCATTCAACTGAAGTACAAACAGCAACAATAGGAGTAGAGTGATAATTCGCATACGACTGAAAGATTTTAGAATGAAACGTCTGGCGTTTGGTATCTGTTCTTGAACAGAGAGCGCGACGCGTTAAATTTAGTTGCCTGCTTTCCATTTTTTTACAAAGCGGCGCAGCATTTGTTGCATGGCGGTTTCAATTTCTGCGAAGGTCATCATACCTTGTCCGGTATAAATAACGAGTAATGCGACTTGTTTTTCTTCGTCCTGAAGTGCATCATACAGCCGATGTTTGGTCAAGCGATACGATTCCCGCATCAACCGGCGCAAGCGATTGCGATGCACGGCTTTTTTAAATTTTTTCTTAGGAACGGTCAGCGCAAATTGTGCTGGAAAATCACTTTGTCGCTCTTCCATCACCGTCCACACCAGCCGCAGCGGGTAATGCGCAAACGACTGCCCTTGTTTGAACAGTTGCTCAATCACTTTTCGACTTTTGAGTCGCTCGGCACGCTGGAAGGTAAAGTCAGGCATCCGGGCAAAGTTCGGTAAATTTTTAGAACGAAAAATCCAAAACGATACAAATGCGTTCTAAAAATGTACGTTGGCATTTAAAAACCGTTGCTTCTGAAGACTATAGCTTTTATTCATCAACAATTTCAACCGCTGCAACCCAGTGAAGTGGCTGCGGAGAATGGACTTTTGTATGCTGCAAGATGTATGCCCGATCCGTTTTTACACCCTTACATTGCTTATTACTGGGAATTAAAATCCAATGATGAATTATTATATGAATATCCTTATCATATTGTAGCAGATGGCTCAGTGGATATTATTTTCAATTGCAGGCAAACAGAGGAAAGTTCTTTGTCTGTAACAAGTGCACAATCGTTTGATATTCAATTGAATGGCGCTATTCATTACATTGGCATCCGGTTTTTGCCAGCTTGTGTACATTATTTTTTTGATTTAAATTTGGAAGATTTAACAGGACAAACCTTACATTCAGGTGATTTTTTTGGAAATACATTACATGAAGTAGAAGAGAAATTATTGGAAGTGGAAACCTTGCAACAGCGAATTTCCATTATAGAACAGGATTTATTACAACGAATGATGAAACGAAATTATGAATTAGATAATAGATTTTTACATTCTTTACATCCTATTTTCCATAGTGCCGGTAATGCTTTTATTCAAAAGGAAGTAGCAGCATTTATTAGTCCACGCCAACTACGCCGTCTTTTTGAACGGTATATTGGATTGAATCCCAAAACTTTCGCCCGCATTATTCGATTTCAACAGACGTTGTCAGCTATGCAACGAACGCCCCGAAAATGGTGGGGACGCGTCTTTTTCGATTATGGGTATTACGATCAAGCGCATTTTATTCGAGAATTTAAAACGTTCTATGGCGACACGCCTAAATCTTTGCAGTTCCCAACAGAATGACCGTTTTGTACAATTTTTAGCGTTTGCTATCGGCTAATTTTGTGACTGTAACCAAAAAACAGTCCTGCTTATGAAGTCGTTATTTTTATTTTTAATGCTGCTATTTTATTTTTCTGATGTTTTCACACAATCTAATAATAAAGAATCAAAGCCTATGAAAGTCGAATTTTCAACTATTTATACCGTATTGATGACCAATGATTTATCAGCTTGCCGCGATTTTTATACCAAATGGTTTGGTTTCGAGCCGGTATTTGAATCTACATGGTTTTTGATGTTAGTATCACAAGGCGAACGCCCTTTTACTATCGCATTTATGGACGAGCAACATCCTTCTACACCGCCGTCCTTGCCAATTTTTACCAATCAAGCAGGCGCGTTTCTGACCTTACAAGTGGATGATGTAAAAACCGTATACGACCAAGTGAAACAAGCAGGAATGCCTATTCATTATCACCTAAAAGAGGAAGCGTGGGGACAGCGACGCTTCAGTGTAATTGATCCAAACGGCTTGTTTATTGATATTGTGCAGCAGATTGAACCTGCTGCGGGGTTTTGGGATAAGTACATGAAGTGATAATTTTTTATTTTATTTATGAACTCTTTTTACAGCCCTTATTACATAATTGGAACGCCCCGACCAAAGTCGGGGACACGAATTTAGCGGATTTTTTCTCTTTTTGCAGCCCTGATATATTTCTAATCACTAGTAGGCACACAAAGGTTTTCACAAAGAACATAAGGCGCTCATTGTGTACTTTGTGAAAAACTTTTGTGTCTTTGTGGTGAGCATTGCATCAAAATAACAAATTCAAGCCCAGCCGCACATTGGCACTATTGCTGTTTTTTGGGTTTAGCGCACTGATGATATTGTCGGTCATGCCGACGATTTGTATTGGACCCAGTTTTGCGGTGGCATTCAAACCCAGATTGTCAAATTTTTCACTGCGGAAGGCATAAGTAGCACCGAGATTCAACCAAGAAAATAATTGCATATTGCCGCTCACGGCTACGCTTGGAAAGTTTTCATCTTGATAGTTTTCACCATATAAAAGTCCACCAAACCGCCACGTATCATTGAGTTGATAAGTAGCGCTGATGTAATAACGCAGCGGTAAATCAGTGGAGTACGTATTATTTGTTTCTGTAAAGTCATATAATTCAACCAGGGAATCAATTGCGCTATTGACAGTCGTAGAATCTTCCAACAAATCTTGCGCCACGTCCAAACCTCGGTACGCATAGGTGCCGTTGAGCGAAAAATTTTGCACGTCCTGTTCCCAATTAATTTTGCCGCCGAGGTCGAGTACGCTGGCAGCGAGGTCAAGCTTTCCAAATTTGGCATAAATACCCAAGTCAAATGCAACGCCATTATTTTGATTAAACAATTGGTCGCCATTGAAATCATTAAAATTATAATCAACTGTTAAGTCGCGCAATCCATTGTATTCAATCGAACCCGTGGAATTTACTCTAAAATCAGCATCAAGCGTCAACTCGTAAGCGGTTTCATCGGTCAGCAAATTTAATTTCGTCCGGTCGGTAGAGACATCGCCAAAACCACTCAGCCACTTGAATTTACCACCAATGGTAATATTTTTGGTAATCGGAAACGCGGCGCCGAATGCAAATTCATTATAGCCAAACAATTGCATATTGGTGCTGAAATCTACATTCTGACCTAAGAATTGCGCGTTGCCTTGCCAGATGAGTTGTGGCAGCGTTTTTGGATAATCCACATAAGCGTTGAATTTGATGGTATGACCAGCGCTCAACCATAATTTGCCGAAACGAAGTGCCAAACTCACCGTCTCCACTTCCAAGTTTTCACGGATTTCGTTGTTGGCTTCCAACTTTCCAATGGCATTGTTGATATCCAAAAGCGTTTCGCCGTTTTCTTTTACAATCAAATCATTATAAGTGACATTACTGATATTCAAATTATTATAAATGCCTGGCAAACCGATAATCAAGCGTTTATCAGGAAAAATAGCTGGATTGGTTTTATTCACTTGCCACACGTCGCGCAGGAGATGCGTGCCGAGTTCCTGCTGGGCGAAGAGTGGAAAAACAGTGGAAAGACCTATGCAGAAAATGAGTATTTTTTTCATAATATTGAATTGAAAGTTGATAACCTTGAAAACTAAAACTTAACCTCAACCTAATTTTTCACGCCCAGCTTCGCGCCCAAGCGAATGCGCACGTCCTGCGTATTGATGACCCGCACGGAAGTCGCACCATTATTCAGGGTAGAAAAAGAAGCATTGATCCATAAGCGGCGGGCGTTGTCGCGTATTTTAGCAAAACGGACTCCGTCAATTGGAATAAGTGTTATTTTCTGACTGGTGCCAGTTGCCACGCCATCTGCGTTGACGGGTGCGCCTGCGATGAGCGTTTGTTGACTGGTTAGAAGCGAGTCAATTACCACATTTTTTTCATCCAAAAAATAGGCTTGGATGCCGACTTCCAGTGGGATTCCATTGTCCACCACCAGTTTAAATTCCACGTCTTGTACATCTTCATAACTACCAAAATCCAAGTCCAGCGTGTCGCGTGTCACGAAGCCCGAAGCGCGTCCGTACAGCGGCAATTCTACTTCCATATTCACTTTGTAATAACTGCCGTCTAAGATGTAACCGCGAATATTGGCATCATTTGTTGGGTTGGTCACTGCGTCCACATCATAATCAATCGCTACGGGACCGGCGCCGAGGATGACATCAATATTAGAATTATCTTTGGTGAAGGTAAACGAGCCGGTTTTGACCTGTCCAATTTCGCTCATGTTCGGAAAGGGAAAATCAATGCCGCTGGTGACAAACGGACTTTCAAGCGGCAAAATCTGATTTTTTACAGTCAGGACGTTGAGCGTGTTCACACGAGCGCGAGTTGGAATGCCAAAGGAATTTTCGACATTCAACGTGAGGCGCGGATTTTCAAAATAAACATCGCCGCGTACCCAATTTTCAAAAAAGTCAATCAATAGCGTATCGCGCGTGCCTTCATATAGGAAATTTCCAAAGTAACCTTCTGCATATTTGAATGCTAAATTTTGTAAGCGAATCACAAAACTGGTCAAATTCACTTTATTGCCGCTGGTCGTAACTGCCTCATACTGAATGTAAACGGAGTCATTGAGCGTTTCAATCCGATAACCATCTAAGTTGGTGGGCGCTAATAAATTGGTGGAGGAAGGTGCTGCGCCACTGCCGGTATAAGCCGGTAAAGTCGCTTGATACGTCAAAGGCGTACCCGCTTTCGTTACTTGTGGCAGCGTCACTTTTACATTTACACTTTCGGTATTGCGATTTTCAAAATAATAAACCAACGTCCCGCCTTTCAAATCCAATTGGTCAATTTGCAAACCATTGGGCGAGGAGAACGGCAGCGCCATGTACGAACTGGTCACTGGAATAATTGGCGGCAAGGAAGCATTGATTTTAGCAAAAATATCATCGCTCGTCTGCGTCACGACCTCATCTTGATAGATGAAACTCAAGGAGCCGTCGCCGTTGATGACCAGTGTTGCATTTTCTTCAAAATCGTCCAGCAGGTCTTGCATCGAAAGGCGCGTGTCCACCAGTGGCACGGCGTATTCGGCATCGTATTTGACCCCATCAAAATTTTCTAATTCTTCAAACTGATTGCAGGAAACGCCCGCAACAGCAAGCAATACAAAAAGCCAATTTATTTTTCTCATGCGTGTTGTTTTGTATTAAAACAGTCAATTGAAAGCTTTATTATCTGAAACAAAATGGAAGCCATTCGTTCAAAGGAAGGAATGTTTTATTTGTGAAGCGGATAGATATGCTAATCCCGATTTACGGGACAAGTTATGCTGATTTGGTAATGTGCCGATAAAGCCCGTATGACTTTAACCTCAAAGCGGATACACGGATACAGCGGATTTTAGTTTGGTTGAGAAAAAATCTGCGGCATCTGCGAAATCTGCGGGAGACTTTGTTGCTGGTGCAAAGGTGCGAATAAAAAAGGAAGTTTAAGAAATAGGATTTGGTTCGGTGTCCGACAAATCGTTTTGTAAATCATCCAGTGTTTGTTGAATCAAAGGTTGATTAATAGCTGGCACACCAAGTAAGCCTTGTAATATTGGAATTGCAATCTTTTTATCGGAGAGGGATTCAATGGCTCGCAAGAGATTATTGAAATGCACGGGATTAATTGGATTGAGTCGAATCGCTTTTTCAAACCAAGGCATCGCTTCTGCAAAACGTTGCGCTGCTAACAGCACGCCGCCAATTTGGTCGTAATAAATCGGATTTTCTGGGTGTAATTGAATCGCACGTTCGTACGCAATAATCGCTTTATCCCACGCCTGCTGCCGCTCAAAAACGAAACCGAGATTATCATAATAAACTGCCTGATTCGGATTAAACGCTACGGCTGCTTCGAAATATTCCAACGCTCGCGCATCGTCATTACTTTTTAAACTCAAATTGCCAAGCCGCGTGTAATAATAATCTTTCTCCTCTGAAAGGTCAAGTGCTTGCAAATAGGCCTGTTCTGCTGCCGGCAACTGATATAATTGGTCAAATGCCAATGCAATATTTTCATAATAAACATTACTTTTTGCGTTTCCTTTTATCGCTACTGTATAATTGTCAATGGCTTCATTCATGCGCGACTGCGTGTAATAAAAAACGCCGAGGCGATTGTAATAAATATGCTTTTCATTATCAAATGCAACTTCAATGGCATCCTGATACGCTTGTTCTGCTGCTGGAAACTGACCAAGTTTTTCTAATATAATGCCCACATTTTCATGCGCCGTTGCGACTTTCGGCGTGATTTTTAATGCTTCTTGATAAAAAAAGAGTGCTCCTGATAAATCATTATTCTGAAAACTTAAATAACCGATTGTATTGTAAGAAGTAACATTTGTTGGATTGAGTTGAACCGCTTTGGTGTATGCGTCAATGGCTGCTGCTACGTGTCCGAGCGCGTTGTGTGACAAACCTAAATTTTCATAATAAACCCCTTGCGGTGCTACAGCAATCGCTTGGGTGTAATAATCAATCGCTTTTTCATGCTGTTGCAAATTGTAATAAAATACGCCTAAGCGATTCAAAAAATTATCTCTATCAAAATCCGTTGCAAGAGATAAGGCTTTTTCATAAGCATTTTTGGCATTTTCGGACGGTCCGAGCCGTTCATAAACCAAACCGATATTTTCAAAATAAATAGCTTTTGGAGCAAGGTCAATGGCTTGCTGATAATAATCAACCGCCTCGTTATTTCGGTCTTGTCGATAAAATAAAATACCTAAACGATTGTAATACAAATCTTTATCAGTAGCGGAAGCTTCTAATGCTTTTCGGAATGCTTGTTCGGCTTCCGGTATTTGTTGCAGTTGCTCATAGGTCAAGCCCAGATTTTCCCAAGCGATTGGGTCCGTCGGATTTTGTTCTGCCGTTTTATTGTAATAAAATTTTGCTTCCTCAAACTGGTTTTGCCGATAATAAAAAGTGCCGAGACGATTAGAAGCCGTTGGATTTTCTGGGTCTAAACGCTCCGATTCTATAAAAGCCGCCGCCGCTTCTTCCCATTTTTTTAATAATTCATGCGCTAATCCAACATTATCATGATATAAAGCATAATCTGAACGTAATTCAATTGCCTTTTTATAATAAATCACCGCATCTTCATATCGTCCTCGATTGTAATAAAAGAGTCCCAAATTATTATAAAATATATCCCGACTGGTTTCACTCTTTTCAATCGCTTCTTTTAAAATGGCTTCCGCTTCTGCCAATTTTCCTTGTTTTTCTAAGGCTTGTGCGAGGTAATCATAAGCTAAGCCATTGTCTGTCGCTGTTTGTAATGCTTTTCGAGCATAATTTTCCGCTTCTTGAAAATTGCCAAGTTGAAATTGTAATTTCGCCAACTTACCCGCCTGTGCCACATCAAAATTTGTAGCCTGCGAATAAGCCTGTAACGCTTGTTCCGTGTCGCCCAACGCCTCATAAGTAAAACCTAAATTACTATGATACAATGCAAAGTCTGGCTGTAATTCAATTGCCTTTTTATAATATTTTATTGCTTTATCATAACTGCCTCTATTGTGATAATAAACGCCCAAATCATTATAATAACCGGCATTTTCAGGCTGTAATTCAATCGCTTTTAAATAAGAAATTTCTGCTTGGGTCGTGTGTCCACCGTATTCCTGCGCGAGTGCGAGGTTATTGTGATAAATAGCATTGTCCGGCTGTAGCCGAATGGCAGTTTCGTAAAAAAGAATCGCTCGGTCATATTCTTTTTGATTGTAATAAAAAACGCCGAGGCGATTGTGCCGAATGGGGTCTTCCGGTGCCACGCTCACCGCTTTGGAATAGGCGGTTTCGGCTTCTTTCCAACGACCTATTGCTTCGTACGCTAAGCCGATATTTTCATTTTGAATGGCATCTTCGGGTCTGATATTCAACGCTTTCTGATAATGTTCGATAGCAGAATCATATTCTTGCCGTTCATAATACAAGATACCAATTCGATTGTGAAATTCTGCCTCGTAGTTCTCGCCTTTGAGGTCACGCATTTTTTGCATCAACTGGATAGAGCGATACCAATCGTCGGTAAGTTTCCAAGTATCCGCCAGTTTGTGCAGCGCATCGGTCGTGTTGTTGTCGTTTGGATTAAGTTTGAGTGATTCTAACAAACTTTCTTCTGCTTCTTCTTGATGACCTAATTTCTCCTGTATTTCGCCGATGGCATCAAGGACGTATTTGTTCCACTCCGGTCGCAGTGGCAGACTTTTTTTGAATGCTTCCAACGCTTTTTCCCATTGTTCCGCACTTTGATACAGCCAACCCAACTCCCAAAACGCATCAAAATTATGCGCATCTAATTCAATCACCTTGTAAAATGCCTGCTCCGCTTCCGTAATTTTTTTCCAATCCCGATATAAATAACCGATATTCAAATGCCCCAGCAGGCGATTTGGGTCGAGCGCAATTGCTTTTTGAAACCATTTTTCGGCTGCTTCAAACTGCTCATTTTTTTGAAAAGCAAAGCCCGCGTCAATATAAGCGCCAACCGCCCGCTGCGCCTCCAGGCGTTCAATTTTTGCGACCCAATCAGGAATTTCCGGCGCGTGTTCTTTGAAATAGGCAGGTTTACTGGTGAGTGTAATCAAGCGGGAATATGTGTCAGGATTGCCTGGATGTTTGCGCAAAGCGTCTCGATACCATTCGGCTGCTACCAGTAGCTTGTCTTCTTCACTATAAGTATCACCCATATAGTGATAATTTTCGGATTCTTCGGCATCGAGTTGTAGGGCTTTTTGAAAGTGTTGACGCGCCTTTTCAATATCTTTATTGCGCAAATAATATTCGCCGAAGCTACGTTCTACGCGGCTATTATCTGATGCCAATGTTTTCGCTTGTTCAAAATCAGCAAGGGCTTTTTCATGCTCTAAAAAGTGATACAATTGAATCTGACCAGTGGTCGCCCATAATTTGACTCGCACATCGGTGGATAAAATTTCCTGCTTTGCCAAATGCGCAAACAAGGCATGACTTTCTGCCCAACGTTCTTCTGCGATATACGGCAGTGTTTTTTTGATCAAATCAAGTGTCTCTTTCCGCTCCGCCGCAAATGGAAAATTTTCGGTTGGCAATGCCGCAAAAATCTCGTCTTTCCACTCCATCAATCCATCTGCAAACGCTTGTAGCCATTGCGTCCAGCCCTTCGATTCACTTTCAGCAAAAGCCGCTTGAAGGGTTTCTTTTCCTTGTTGATAAACGATTGTAATAAACCCTTTTTTCAAAATTTGAATCGCGCCAAACAGAGAAGGATTGTCCAAGGTCTGTCCCAATGCCCGTTCCACCTGCCGCCAGACGATATACTTGTTTTGCTCCGTATCGAATAATGCCCGTAGCCCTTCCAGCAGCTCAGTCGCCGTGCGCATATACGCGCCCGCCCGCGCGGCTTCGTAGTAAGCGTCCGCGAAAAGAGATTGAATGATTTGGGCATTTAACATGGAGAAAGGGTTTATGGGTTTATGGGTTTGTGGGTTTATAGGTTTATGGGTTTATGGGTTTATGGGTTTATGGGTTTATAGGTTTATGGGTTTATGGGTTTATACGTCATGTAGTCCCTCGGTGCATTTTTTTTCGCATTTTTTTTAATATATAGCCACATACGAGCCACATAGAACATATCGTTTTTCTCTTGGGCGCTCCA
>CAZJXN010000133.1:0-14641 GCA_964549655.1 uncultured Saprospiraceae bacterium | reverse complement strand
TACTTATACCCACATCTTGAACCCTTTCAAAAAATAAAGCGCCTCGTTTTGTAATCCGGTCGGAAAAATTCTTTTTCAACTATTTACTATTCTTTATTAAATAGAGTAAAAACTGGTAATTATCCAAAACTGATATATCATACTCAATACAGTTGACCAATATCAAATTACTTTTTTGGAATACAAGTAGATACAATTATTGCATTTTTTATTATAATAATCAATAAAAATTAATACGCTCAATAACTATACACCATGACAATTAATAAATATTCAACCATGGTAGCCGCTGTAGAAGGGCTGCAAAAACGTGGTTACGATTGTGATTTCCAATTAGTGGGCGAAAGCATGAAATGCCTCTCTACCAACAAAATGTACCATACGGAAGATATGGTTATCGTGGAATACCATCGCTTTGAGGGCATTTCAAACCCAGATGATATGTCTGTCATTTTTGCGATAGAATGTAATGATGGTTCCGAAGGTACGGTCGTGTCCTCTTATGGGGTATATGCGGATGTATCTTTATTGGATTTTATTGACAAAGTAAAAATAAAAGAACAACAACACGAGCAACAGCAGCAATATCATGAAGCGCAGCCAGGGCAAACGCTTGCTGAATAAAAAAATGTAAAGTAAATACATCTAATGAAGGACTACACCCTAAGCCTACAGCACGTAGCAAATTTTTTAATTATTATATGTCTCAGCTTTTTTATTATCATAGTTGGCAAAAGTATTTTAATACCCATTGCCTTTGCGGTGCTGTTTGCTTTTACGCTACGACCTGTTTGCGCTTGGTACGAGCGTTTTTTGCCAGGGCGTATGCTCTCCACAGTACTTGCCTTATTCACATTGATTTTACCAATCGCGGGGCTGATTACGTTCTTTTCATGGCAATCGGTGGATGTTTTTCGGGATTTTGGTTCTATCGGTGGAAAATTGATGGAAGGATTTGACAAGTTATTCATATGGGGTAATAAACAATTCAGCTTCACTGACCAATCGAGTGAGGAATGGCTGGGCGAACACATCCAACCAATTTTGAGCGGACCCATTGGTGCATTGGGCAGGAGTATCGCTTCCACTACAGCTATCCTTGCTAATGTCGCACTTACCCTTATTTACACGTTTTTTTTGCTACTTTATCGCAGCGCATTCAAGAATTTTCTGCTGATTCAATTCAGAGAAAATCATCGGGACCAAGCGCAGCGTATGATCATACAAGTACAAAAAGTAACGCAGGGTTATTTATATGGCTTGTTAGTTGTTATCAGTATTTTAGGTTTTACCAGTAGCATTGGGATGTGGATTATAGGCGTTCCAGTTCCGTTTTTCTGGGGATTTTTAGCGGCGTTTCTTGCCATTATACCTTACATCGGCACGTTTTTGGGTGGCTTTTTACCGTTTGTTTATATGTTTGCCGTATCTGATAATATTTGGCAGCCGATTGCAGTGGCAGGTTTATTTATGAGTATTCAGTTTATTGACAATAATTTTATTACACCCAATGTAGTTGGTTCTTCTGTAAAAGTAAATCCTTTTGCTGCTATCGTTGCCCTAATTGTAGGCGGTAGTGTGTGGGGCGTAGCTGGTTTGATTTTATCTATTCCGGTGGTCGCCATTCTCAAAGAAATATTTGACCAAATCTCTTTCCTCAAACCGGTAGGTTTGTTGTTAAGTAGTGAAATATACACACGAGATAAAGTGCTGGTGCGCCGATTTGATAAAGACCACTATCGTTTGATGGCGTTTTTTAAGAAAGATAAAATATCAGAAAATGTGGGGAGTAATGGAGAGCAAATTTAAAATCAAGACGTGACAGATTTTCGAAAACATATAACGGCTTGATTTTTCCTCCAATAAAAAAAACAGGCAGTGGAATTCCGCTGCCTGCTTCGTGTTTATTGGTTTTTAGGGGGATTGCGACGCTTATATTCGACCTCTCTTCATGCCGCCACTGATCAAAGAAATAACGAATAATACGATAAATACATAGAACAATATTTTTGCAATTCCTGCTGCACCAGAGGCAACACCGCCAAAGCCAAAGATACCGGCAATCAGCGCAATAACGAAGAAAATAATGGCATACCGTAACATGAGCTTGTTGTTTTTTTGGTTAATAAAATTTTGACTGTTTAAACGTATAATTAGTACGTTTCTCATTGTATGTTAGAGCTTTACACTCTATAGTAAAAAGAAAAAAGCAGATATATGTTCAGTAAAACGGACGATTAAAAACCCATTTTATTCTACTTTATTGATCGTTGTAGTGGGCGTACGAATGGATTTCATCAGACTGATACCGGCTGCAAACAGCACAATACCAAGTATAACGGTAGCCCAAGGATTATATCCCATCACTTGAGTCCCTTCAAATACACCCAGTACACCTGGAATTAAGCCGAGTAATCCGATGATAATAAGTACAGAGCCGATTATCTTTTTAGCATCCATAATATAGTAGTTTTTTTTAACGTGTTAATTTAAGCTGTTTGACTACTATAACGTGCAGATTGTCAAACCGTTCAGGTGAGCGCAATACCAAAATATGCAGGGAAGTAAAAAAGCAAAGCCAAAAAAAGCAAAATTCCTAATATGTGTGTCAGTGGTCACTTTTTAAGGCTTTGCACGTTAGAAATGAATCACCCGGTAAGGGAAGAAAAAACACTTTAGCGCAAAAACATATATCATAATTAACCTAAGGTCAAAAAAAATTGGTTTAATGGAGTGTTATTGGCTGGGCTAGAAAAGCGTCAAACGAAACGGATTAACTTTAAAAACTGGGACTCTATTTTTTTTGAAAATAGAATCCCATATAGATAGATATGTTTTGGGACTACTTTTTGGGAAAAACGACTTAATTAATCTTTGAAAACGAATCAGTTTAACTTTTCTTTGTCACCATTTACGGATGAAGCGGGATTAGCACATCAGCAAATTAGCACATCAAATTATGCTCTTACACTGGATGCCTCATATCGCTGACCAATCATGTCTTTCAACTGTTTGCGTGCATAAAAAATGCGACTTTTCACAGTACCGATTGGCAAGTTCATGTGTTCTGCGATTTCATCATAATGATAACCTTGGAAAAACATGAGGAACGGCACTTTATAATCAGCTGCCAAACTATCCAGGATACCCGTTAATTCTTTTTGCATAATAAGAGAGTGAGCTTGATTTGTAACGGTTTTGTTTTCTACCGCGTGGAGGAAATCTTCAATTGGTTTTTCAACTTTATTGCGCGTTTTCATCTTGCGATAGTTGTTGATGAACGAGTTGCGCATAATCGTAGACACCCACGATTTGAAATGTGTGCCGGGTTCAAAGCGATGTAGATTAGCATAAGCCAGCATCGCAGTTTCTTGCATCAGGTCTTTAGCGTCTTCTTTATTGCGGGTCAATTTCATAGCGAAAGCGAATAACAAGTCAGAGAGTTTATTGAAGGACGTATTGAATTCTAAAGCACTCATGGTTGGTTTTTTTTGTTGGGTTAAGGAATCATTTTCAGAAATCTCAATCGTGTTGCCATAAGGTTGCATAGGGATAGATTTTCAAGGTTTACTAATTCAAATTGTAATTTGGTTTACATTTCATCACATACAGACTCTTTTTGCTGTGGGTCGAGTGAACATTTTTAAAGTTCGTCCGACATTGTTGATGTTGCAAAGACCGTGCCAATTTTTATAATGGCTTGATTTATAATTAATTAAGAATTTTGACACCGTTTTTGAATCCCTTTTTGCTGCTGATATTTCGGGAGTAAGATGAAATTTCATACAAAAATACTTGCGTAAGGGCCGAACATTTCATACCTTGGAGTATAATTTTTCGTCTTCTGGTTTGGTATTATTATTTTTAAGCAGTGTGTATTTTGTACTAATAGAAGATCAAAAGTTTAGGAGCCCCTTGGCATTTACACATCTCTCTTAGTACGATTTACCAAAATGACTGGAATTATTGCTCCTTCAAAAAGTTTGCTCCAGGTTTTTATAGATGCCGGCGAGATCATGCAGCACGGTATTATATGGCTCAATGAAGAGGGTCATATCTTACACGCTAATACCCAACTGATTCGAGAATTAGGCTACTCCAGAGAAGCATTTAGCACCAAGACGATCTTTCAGGTCAGCCCATACCTCAACTTTATTCGCTGGCGCGAGTTGTGGAAGGAGTTGCACGATGACGGGCAAATTGAAATAGAACTGGAGCACATAACTACCAATGGTACCATTCTTCCTATGAAGCTACGGGGTATCATGCTGGATGCTGGGGATCAACGCGTATGCTGCGGCATTTTGGAAAATCGTTTGATGGTGACCCCTTATATTGACTTGCTGCAAATGTTGTCGGAATTGCTTAACGCCGGTGCTTGGCAGTGGACGATCACTAATGACACCTACTTTTTGACGCAGGAAATGTATCGAGTCCTGGAAGTACCGGAAGATTTTAAACTGACCGCAGCTAATGCCAAAACTTTTCTCGCCAATCATTTATCTCAAGACGAATACTTTAAATTCAAAGAAAAAATAGAGGATTGTATAGAGAACGGTCAGCCTTTTGAAGGAGAAATCTGTATTCTATTACCCTCCTCACCAGAGCCTAAACAGTTCTGGGCAAGAGCCGTACCTTATCAGATGGACGGTCAAACGATCAAGATATACGGTACTTTACAAGATGTTTCTAAAATCTCTCAGCGCACCGAGGAAATGTACCTCACGCAATATTCGGTAGAAAATGCAACGGAGATTATATACTGGTTGAAGCCGGATGGCTCTTTTTTATACGTAAATAATCAGATGTGTAAAACGCTGGATTACAAGCGAGAAAATCTTTTAAAACAGAAAATATGGAATGTTAGAGCTGATTTTGAAGAAGAAGTATGGATCACTCGTTGGGAAGTATTGCGCAAACACAAAACGGTAGAATTAGAATTGAAATTCATACGTCAGGATGGTAGCCATGTTCCTATACAAGTGATTGCCAACTTATTAAATTATAAAGGACAAGAAATCATGTGTGTATTTGGGCGCGATGTGAGTGAGCAGCGCCGGCTGACAGAAACGATAGAAGCTGCACAATATTCGCTCAATCAAGCCAATGAAATGATTTATTGGCTCGATCTGGATGGCACGTTCAAATATTTCAATGATACCTTTTGTAAAAAACTCGGCTACACGCGTGCTGAAATACAGGAAATGAAACTAACCGACTTTTTTCCTGATTATTCAGAAGCAGATTTTCAGGAAGCGTGGGAAACTGCATTTAAAGAAGAAACCCTTATTGAAGAGCGCGTCATTACTGGCAAAAATGATATCCGTATTCCGGTTGAAACCCATGTGTCACTTGGTACCTATGAAGGTCAAACGGCAGTATTCGGTATTCTAACGGACATTAGCGAGCGCAAAAAAAAGGAAGAGCAGTTACAGCAGTTGGATAAAACGCTGGGACAAATGCGCTATTCGCTCAATCATGCCAGCGAAGCCATGTATTGGTTGGACAGAGTCGGCAATTTTGTATTTGTAAATGATGCTTTTTGTAAAAAATTGGGCTACACCACAGAAGAAGCCCTTCAATTAAATGTAGCCAAAGTATATCCTGATTATACAGCACGCCTCGCAGACGGTTGGGAAAAATTAGAGCGCAAAGAGGTGCTGACGGGGGAATATTTCGTTCAAACAAAGCAAGGAAAACGTCTATTGGTGGGCGTTACAGAATCTTTAGTCGTGAGTGAAGACAAAGTATATTGTTGCGGAATTTTATATGATATCTCAGCGAAAATAGGAAAAGAAACCGAGATACAGCAAATAGACCAAATGCTGGAACTCACGCGCCGTACGCTCAATCAAATCGGCAGTATGGTATATTGGACGCGCCCCGACGGTTCCTTCTGCTATGTCAATGACCTTTTTTGTGAAAAAGTAGAACACTCCCACGAAGAGTTGATGCAAATGAACCTCGTAGATTTTTTTCCGGGGTCTACCAAAGCAGATTTTCAAGCAGGTTGGGAACGCCTCCGGCAAGGCGAAGTACTCGGTCAAGAAATCTTAATAACTCTAAAAAATGGGCGACAATTTCCGATCAAACCAAATGTAACGTTGTCTTATTTTGAAGGCGAAGAGTGTGCTTGCGCAACAGCAGTAGACCTCACAGAGCACAAGCAGGTGGAAGAAGCATATCAGCACCACGCCAAAATGCTCGAATGGAGCCGCTACTCGCTCAACCAATCGCACGAGATGATTTATTGGCAAGATGAAAATAAAAAGTTTCTGCATGTGAATGATTTTATGTGTAAAAGTCTGGGTTACAAGCGCGAAGAGTTGCTGCAATTGAAAGTTACCGATTTATTTAAGGATGCTACCGCAGAAGAATACCTTACTTCTTGGAAAGACCTTTTGGAAAAAGGAGCGATTCGTAGACAAGAACTGATGATATATCGTAAAAATGGCACTTCTTTTCCAGTAGAATGCAGCGTGACACTGGTAAAATTTGATGACGAACAAGGGGCATGCGGCGTACTTACCGACATCAGTGAGCGCAAGCAAAAAGCAGAAGAATTACATCGGGCATTTGATGAGATCAAGCGTTTGAAAGATGAATTGGAGTCGGATAACCGCATATTGAAAGACGAAATAGATATAGAATTTAATTTTAGTCACATCATCAGCAGAGCGACTTCCTACAAAAAAGTATTAAAGCAAATAGACCAAGTAGCAGACACCGATGCGACCGTACTAATATTAGGTGAAACTGGCACGGGCAAAGAGCTACTGGCACGTGCACTGCACCAAGCGGGGTCTCGCGCTGACCGCCCAATGGTGAAAATAAACTGTGCCGCCTTACCCGAAAATCTGATTGAAAGTGAACTCTTTGGGCATGAAAAAGGAGCGTTCACAGGTGCTTATCAACAAAAGAAAGGACGATTCGAGTTGGCGAATAAAGGGACTATTTTCTTGGATGAAATTGGAGAATTACAACTGGATTTACAGACTAAATTGCTGCGCGTTTTACAAGAGGGCGAGTTTGAACGGGTAGGCGGCAGTCAAACCATCAAAGTGGATGTGCGCGTGGTAGCCGCTACGAATCGAGATTTGGAAGAACTGGTGCAGGAAGGCAAATTCCGGCAAGACCTTTTCTACCGACTCAATGTATTCCCGATTTACAACATTCCTTTGCGCGAGCGGCGCGATGATATTCCTTTGATGGTCAAGCATTTTATAGAAAAGTTTACCCAAAAATCAAAAGGCGGCAAACGCGAATTGGACATTTCGCAAAGTACAATGGACCGATTGATGCAATACGATTATCCGGGCAATGTGCGCGAGTTGGAAAACATCATCGAACGGGCAGTCATCTTATCCAATGATAATACGTTAAGAATTGATGCGTCGTTTTTCCAGACCCAGAAATCGAATGCGAATGGCAATTTCAAAACCTTGGAAGAGATGCAACGCGAGTATATTTTGGAAGCCTTGCGCCGTACAAATGGACAGGTAAGTGGTGATTTTGGTGCCGCTAAATTACTGGATATCAACGATAAAACCCTCGCCTCCAGAATGAAAAAATTGGACATCACCAGAATGGATTACTTGAGTGAGTGAGGCAGTAGGCAGTTCATTTTCTCAACTCAATATTCGCATTAAAATCAAATTTATACCCTATTTGTCAACGCGTTGAGCGACTGCTCCCTACTCACCTTCTGATATTTCAGAAATTTAATTTAATAATGCGATAAAAATAGCCCAGTATATACTTGCTCTCCCTATATTACAGCAAAATTCTTTTATACCTACCTTTGGTTACAATCAGTAGTCTGAAAAGAGCTCCGTCCATACATTTATCTATTTTCTAAGGACGTTAAAAAAAATGGCGAAAACAATACTTCCTCCATCCGATCTCTTCCGCATACACGCAGAGGCTACAGAAATATTGCAACAAGGTATCTTATGGCTCAATGAAGAAGGCACTATTTTGCACGTCAATACGCAATTTGCGCTTGATTTAGGCTACACTTCTGATTCGTTCACACCTACTACTATCTTTCAGCTTAATCCTTACAACACTTATATGGATTGGCGAAAGCAATGGAAGGAGCTACTTGAATATAAGCAAATAACTTTAGATGCGAAATACTTAGCGGCAGACGGCTCCATTCGTCCGGTAAAAGTGCAGGGTGTTCTCTTAGAATGGAATGGGCAAAAAGTGTGTTTCAGTATGGTGGAGCAAGAACAAGTACAGGTGTCAAGCCAGTTGCCATTATATGAAAATGCGCACTTGCTGCACGAGTCGAGCGAACTGGTTTGTTGGCTGCGGGAGGACGGTTCTTTGGTAGCAATAAATGATAAAATGTGCAATGAATCAGGCTACAGCCGGGAGGAATTGAAACAAATACGAATTTTAGATATTTATAAAAAACATTTTACAGCCGAAAAATATGCCAAAGAATGGCAGCAGCTTTTGAAAAATGGCTTACTCAAAGGCGAAACGTTATTGCTTAGAAAAGATGGGAGTGAATTGCCCGTCCTCTATCATGTGACGGTTACGCCCTTTTTGAAAGAGATTTGTGCTTTTTTTGTAATGACAGATATTTCAGAAAATAAACGACAGGAAGCAGCACTTCAGAAAGCATTTGAAGAAATAAAACAACTCAAAGAAAAAGCGGAATTAGAAAATCTTGGATTGAAAAATAATATAGCGCTTGAGTACACTTTTGGCGACATCATCAGTGCCAGCAAGTCTTACAAAAAAGTCCTTAAAAAAATAGAACAAGTAGCAGATACGGAAGCAACCGTATTGATAACTGGCGAAACCGGCACGGGTAAAGAACTCTTAGCGCGTGCCATCCACCAATTTAGCAAGCGTAAACATCGCTCGATGGTGAAAATAAACTGCGGCGCACTCCCGGAGAACTTGATTGAAAGTGAGCTTTTCGGGCACGAAAAAGGTGCATTTACAGGGGCTTATCAGCAAAAATTAGGACGGTTTGAACTGGCGCATCAAGGCACCCTTTTTCTGGATGAAGTAGGAGAATTGCCGCTCAATTTACAAACAAAATTGCTGCGCGTATTGCAGGAAGGAGAATTTGAGCGCGTAGGCGGCACGAAAACGATCAAGGTAGATGTGCGCGTCATCACGGCTACCAATCGAAATCTGGAACAAATGATGGAGAATAAAAAATTTCGGCAAGACCTCTATTATCGGCTCCATGTATTTCCGATTTATAATATTCCCTTGCGCGAGCGGCGCGAGGATATTCCAATTTTAGTAGCTCATTTCATTAAAAAATTTGCACAAAAAATAGGTAGAAATATAACCGAGGTCAGTCAAGAATCACTGGAGATGCTCACAAAATATGACTTCCCCGGCAATGTACGAGAATTAGAAAATATCATTGAGCGAGCTGTGATTTTATCTGACAGTCCTGTACTTACCTTCGATCCTTTTGCCCTAAAATCTGCTAAACAAACGACTACTGCTGCCACTTTTAAAACCTTGGATGAAATACAGCGCGACCACATTTTGGAGGCACTGCACCGCACGGGCGGACAAGTAAGTGGCACTAAAAAGGCGCTGCTAACCTATTGGGTATCAACGATAAAACCCTCATCTCCAGAATGCAAAAGCTCCATATTAATGAAAAAATGAAAAAGGGAAAGAATGAATAATTAAGCTGTACCTTTTTTAGAAGTCAGAAGTTGGATGCCAGATGCCAGAACTTCATTCTACCTAATGTCGTCAACTTAAGGAAAAAGGTGCAGCGCACCGAAATCTTGGTAGAAACGTTTAATCATCGTATGGATAGGTGCAGCGCACCAAAATATATCACCAAACGAGGGCACGATATGCCGGTGCGCTGCACCTCGTAAACGTGTTTTCTCTTTTTTCTACCAATATTTCGGTGCGCTGCACCTCATTTTCATTTTAAGTTGATGACATTCCACCATTCTCATCATTCTTGATTTAACACTGATATTTCGGAAATTTTCTGAAATATCAGGAACGTGTATTTATAATTTAATGTATAAATAGCTAACAGTAAGGCAATTAAACTTGGCACAGTATTAGTAGTAGTACCTCCAAAAGATTTTACCGATGAGCGCGTTATATGCATTAGACAATCCCACAATGTACAATCAACTAAGCGACGAAGAGTTTGAACAACTAATTATTGGACAAGGTATAGGAGCGATAGTGACCATAGCTACCCACAACATGAGAGGCGCAGCCATGATGCACGCTATTATGGAAGGGCTTGCAAAGGAATATCTAGAGCAGATGAGCTTTTTTTATCTTGCGCAGGATTCCAACAAAACCATCGAAAAGTATGGATTACACGATATTTCTGCTATTCTCTTCTTCTGCAATGCGGAAATAAAAGATCACCAAATCGGCTTGATAGCGAAAAATAAATTGCGAACCAAAATAGACCAGTTTATTGCTACGGTAAAAGGAGATTAACAATAGCTGTTTTGAAGTAGGATTAGAAAACTTCCGAAGTTTCCCAATCCTTGACACAACAAAAAAGGTGTTAAAAAAACATCAGAAAAACTTGCCTATTTCATTTCTTTTTACCTGAACATCTTACAAGCCCATTCGTTTTAATGGAAATATTTCTTTACAAGAAGTACATCTTACATATATGAGATGAGAGGCATTGTTTTAATGAATAAACAGTTATTTTATTTTGTGTTTTTATGAATGCCTCTTTTTTAATTATGATTTTAAGTGAAAATGGTATAAATTATTAAACCAAAAAACCAAATGTCATGCAAACCATTGGAAGCAGAGATCAATTTAGAAGGGAAGCGCAGAGTATGCTTCAAAATATAGAGCAACAATTAAATGACCTCAGTCAAGCGGGTCAAGGCACAAATAAATCAGTTTCAGCGGATACAAGCACAGAAATCAATCGCTTGAAAAATCAGCATAAAAATTTGAAAGAAGCATTGGAGAAATATGGAAGTGTGAATGAGGACAAGTGGTCGCAGGTACAATCCGAAGTGCAATCCGTTTTTGACGAAGCGCATAGCTCTTGGGAACAGTATCGCACCAATCCATCCGCCGTTTCTTCTTGGGGTAATCCTTCTCCAAATTCTATGCAAGATAATGAGGAGGACAAATATCAAGTGAGTACAGGACAAAGTGATCGAGGTGATGCGGGTCAAATGACGGGTATGGGCGACCGGAGCGGTATGGAAGACAATCAGGGTAGATCACGTGCTTATGATGACTCGGATACGGTGAATAACCAAAATGGGCAAAATAAACAATATCAACAAAAAGATCAGTTGTTGGGAAGCGAAGAATACGATAAGGATGAAAATATAGACGAGGAAGGTGGGGTAGTAGGGCAGGAGCGTGGTATCAGTAACTAATCAACTGTGTGGGATTCGCGTTCTATGTGATTTAAATAAGAGTTAAGAAAATTTTAAAAGTTTTCTAATTCTCCTTAACTTAGCAATTACTAATTCGTCGGCAGATTTTATACGATTAACAAAATAAAAATCTTGTAGGCGAGTTTCAATATTTAATTTTATATTAATAAATTTCAAAAAAACGAATAATCATGAATCAGAGAAAAGTAATGTTAGCATTAGGTTTCGGCTTATTGGCAGGTAGTGCAGCAGGTTATTACTTAGCATCCGAAGACGGTAAGAAATTCCGCAAGCAAGTTGGAAATCGCTTGAAAGATGTTGAAAATCAAGTACGCGACACCGTTCGCAATCAGGCATCCAATATTACGGAGAAAATCAGTACCGTTGCTGATGGTGCTAAAACTTGGGTGAATGATATGACCCAGACTGCTAAGGACAAGTTGTCTTATGCTTCTGATAAAGCGGAAGATACGGTAAATGAGGCTGAAAATAGCTTCAACAAAGGCGTAGATCGTGCCAAATCTAACATCCAAAACAAAGTAAAACAAGCAGGAGAAAACGCAAACAACTAATATAAGTAGTTTGCACCTTTTTATTCGCTCATATTATGATACCTGTTTTTACACTGGCATTTACACCCTGCTGGTGTAGCAGGTGTCATAAGTGTTCGTATTTATTGAAAAACCAACCACACGCTTATATTCATGAAAGCCACAGATGAACTGTTAGAAAACCTTGGTGAAACCACAGAATACGCCCGTAATTATGCGGACAAACAAATTGCCTATGTGCAGTTATTGGTGGCAGAGCGCACGGCCAAAGTAGCATCTACGCTCGTAACAGTAATAGCTGTTACCTTTATTGCATTACTGATTATTTTAATGTTATCTTTTACACTCGGATTTTATTTAGGCGATGTGTTTGGCTCTTATCCAATTGCATTCCTCTGTGTTACAGGCGTATACGTACTTATTGGAGGTGCTATTTTCTTGTTTCGTAGGCAGTTTGTTACCAATCCTATTCTTACTTTAATTATAAGAGCTATGTTAGATTAAAACGAAATGCAAACCAACATTACTATGGACTATAAATCTATTCAAACTTTAGCAGATTTACAAAAAGCAAAATCAACACTTCGAGAGGAACTAAATGTAAGTAGACATGAACTCCTACGCACACTCGAGATGACTCGTTCGCGGGGAACGCGGCTGTTCTGGAGAGGACTTGCGTTGCCGGCAGGATTATTGGGTTTGGGTGCAATAGGAATGCGGGTAGCCCGAAATTCATTTGATAACCAAGCAGAAAAAGGCGTTCAAACTTTAGACTTGAATGAACCCGACCAATACGGAAATACCGATACCAATACGGACACCGGTGGTGGAAAATGGTATATGGAATTAATTCCCATAGCTATAAATCTGTTTCAAATGTTTATGGCGAATCGCAAAAATAACAATGATATTTATCAAGGATCGGAAGAAGATGCCGAAGATTATTATCAAGAAGATGCTACTTATCCGATGCAAGAGGCAATGAGCACCCAGCCAAGCCGTATGCATTAAATACTAAATTGCACAGACTTTAATTATCGTGATTTAGGAAGTATTGAAACATAAGACTTCCCAAATCTATATTCTAAACCTCAGTCTTAACCTTCAATCTTAACATTACCTTTACCTCAACCTCACCTCGCATATTGAACTTTTATTGTCTTTATTCTTTCTATACAACAAACCGCGATAAATTCCACAAAGAAATATCATATAAAATTTACAAAGAATATAAATAATCATTAACCTATATTCTAATAATGGCAGTCTTAGGAGTAAAATGTGAAAATTCAAAACTATTCTGCGTATTTTTATAGAAAACACATATAATCCAACTCCTCATGAGATTTGAAATTGGTCAGGCTCAACCACACGTATTGATACAAACACTGGCAAATCAGCTTGGCATTGCATCTTGATAGTGACTGTATCACTATTTTCCTGTCATCAGGAATGCTAATTCCTGTTACTAACATTACATTATAATCAAAAACAAGATAACACGCTGCGACGCGATGTTATACGATGCAAGATATTAAACGCGTATTTAACGGGGCTCTTTTGACGGTAGGAACCTGCCTTGGTAGGCGACTGCCGTCCTTTTTTTCTCCTACCACGTATTCAAAGTGTTACCTGAACATTCAATCCCTCCTTTCTTTCTAAAAGAGAACGCTTCATTAAGACCTGACAGGTTTTCTTAATAAAACTAAAACAATATTACCATGCGATTTCTCATCAGGCTGTTGGTCAATGGATTATTAGTGTATGCCGCTTCCGGTTTACTATCTGGCGTATTTGTAAAAGGCTATATTGAAGCGGTTATCGTAGCAGTTTTATTAACAATTGTCAATTCGCTGGTGCGCCCGATTATTACGGTGCTTACGTTACCAATCACCATCCTCACGCTGGGACTTTTTATGTTAATTATAAATGGAGCGATGGTGCTGCTGGTAGACTGGTTTTTGGATGGTTTTAACGTAGATGGCTGGTTTTGGGCAATTCTATTTTCTATTGTCTTGGCTATTTTCAACCTCTTTTTTGGCGGATTCGACGTGGGCAGTCGCGCTTACAATACCCGCAGGAGAAAAGTAGTATAACTCAACAATAATAAATTGAACAACTTGCTCCCTCATCCTTTTAGAATAGAATAAGATAAATTTTTGATTTATAAATCTGATAATCAATTTGTTAGATTTACAAAATCGAATTTTATTTTAATGTATATATTGTTTAGTTTAAAATAAAAACACGTCGAATTATGAAAAAATTAAATGTAAGTTTGCTGGCAATCGCCACTTTCGGGCTATTTGCATTCACAGCTTGTCAAAATAATTCCAAAGTAGAAGAGGCGCGGGAAGACGTGCGGGAAGCACAAGAAGAAGTAAAAGAAGAGGGCGAAGAAGTGCAAGAAATAGTGCAAAAAGAAAGCGCAGAGTTGAAAGAAGACATCCGAGATGCGCAAACCAAAGTAGACAAACGCTTAGTAGAATTGCGCCAAGACTTGAACGATGCCTCTGCCGATGCAAAAGTAAAAATCAACCAACAAATTGAGCGTTTGGAAACTAAGCGGGTACAATTAGGTACAGAACTTGACCGAGTAGGTGAAAATATGTCAAGTGGCTGGGAAACTTTTAAAATGAATGTGCGTAAGACGCTTGAAGATGTAGAGGAAGATATAGATGGAGACGGAGATATGTAAGAAATAGGATA
>CAZJXN010000132.1:5359-14730 GCA_964549655.1 uncultured Saprospiraceae bacterium | reverse complement strand
AAATCAATCACTTACTGACTGCCAACTGCGTACAGCCAACTGCATACTGGTATTACTTCCATTTGTCAGCCATTGGCAAAGAAGTTTAGAAAAACACAAAGCCCCTTCAATCTCACGACCGAAAGGGCTTTTTTTATCTAAGATGCTGTAAATCCTCTAATCCTGAAAATCCTGATTCACTTCCTCATACTGTGCTTTGCGGGCTTCGTATTCCTGCTGGGCATCTTTGTGCGCCACGAAAATGCTTTCGTATTGGCGCAAGCCGGTGCCTGCCGGAATTCGTTTACCAACAATTACGTTCTCTTTCAAGCCGTTCAAGTAGTCTTTTTTCGCGCTGATGGCTGCGGTACTTAACACTTTCGTCGTCTCTTGGAAGGACGCGGCTGAAATCCAGCTATCCGTACCCAACGACGAGCGCGTGATACCTTGCAACATCGGACTCGAAGTAGATGCCACTGCGTCACGGTACTCCACGGCTATTTTATCATTGCGTTTTAAGAATGAGTTCTCTTCGCGCAACTGCCGTAGCGTCACCAACTGACCCGGTTTCAGGCGATTGGAATCACCCGCTTCCGTGACCACTTTCTTATCGAAAATCCAGTCGTTTTGTTCTACAAAGTCATATTTTTCAATGGCTTCGCTTTCCAAGAACGTCGTATCACCGGCATCTTCAATAATTACGCGGCGCATCATCTGGCGCACAATCACTTCGATGTGTTTGTTGTTAATCGTAATACCTTGCGAACGATATACTTCCTGTACGTTATTCACCAAGTACGTTTGCACCGCGAATGGACCTTTGATGCTCAAAATATCTTTCGGCGCAATTGCACCGTCAGACAATGGCGTACCTGCGCGCACGAAGTCACCGTCCTGTACCAGAATGTGCTTGGATAAGCCAATTAGATACTTCCGTTTCTGACCATCCCGTGCTGTCACTGCTACTTCTCGGTTACCACGCTTGATTTTACCAAAAGAAACAACACCATCAATTTCTGAAACGACTGCTGGATTCGTCGGGTTACGGGCTTCAAACAGTTCCGTTACACGTGGCAGACCACCCGTGATATCCTGAATTTTACCCAATTTACGCGGAATCTTAGCTATACGCTCGCCAGCTTTCACTTCAATTCCATCTTCAATGGAAATGTAAGCACCCACCGGCATATTGTATAACTTCAACTCTTCGCCATCTGGAGAAACAATCTTGATAATCGGTATTTTCTTCTTATTTCTCGGTTCAATGACCACTTTCTCTGCATAACCCGTTTGTTCATCTCGTTCTACGCGGTACGTCACGCCTTCTTCCACGTCTTCAAACTTCGCAATACCCGGATATTCAGAAACGATAACTGCGTTAAATGGATCCCATTCGCAAATCATTTGTCCGCGCGTCACTGCGTCGCCGTCTTTTATGTGCAAAGTTGCACCATAAGGCACGTGGTGAGCGGCAAACTGCTTGCCGGTTTGCACATCTAACAATCGCATTTCACCAGTACGGGATAGTACAACGGTAATTTTATTGCCCAAGTCATCGAGTGAATCGGTCACGCGAACGCTATCAAATTCTACCCGACCATTAAATTTAGCCGTGATTTCTGATTCTGTTCTGGACACCGAAGCCACACCACCCACGTGAAACGTACGTAGCGTCAACTGCGTACCGGGTTCGCCAATGGATTGTGCTGCAATGATTCCCACCGCATCGCCCTCTTCAGTGATACGACCAGTCGCCAAGTTCTTTCCGTAACATTTCGTACAAACGCCACGCTTGGTTTCGCAAGTCAGTACCGAGCGAATATTTACAGTCTCTACTCCAATTTCTTCGATATGCTCCGCCATTTTGGCATCCACGTACTCGCCTGCTTTCAGCAACACTTCATTGGTAGTCGGATGCGTTACATCGTGCAAAATAAAGCGACCTTCAATACGAGACGACAACTGTTCAATGACTTTTTCATTATCTTTGAACGCCGAAGTTTCAATACCGCGCAGCGTGTGACAATCCTCTTCCATAATCACGACATCCTGTGCCACATCCACCAAACGACGGGTCAAGTAACCCGCATCTGCCGTTTTCAAAGCCGTATCCGCCAAACCTTTGCGCGCACCGTGCGTAGAAATGAAGTATTCCAATACTGACAATCCGTCTACAAAATTTGCCAAGATTGGGTTTTCGATAATCGCACCACCCGTGTCCCCAGATTTTCTCGGTTTTGCCATCAGTCCCCGAAGTCCGCACAACTGCTTGATTTGCTGCTTAGACCCACGTGCGCCAGAGTCCAACATCATAAACACGGAGTTGAATCCTTGCTTGTGTTCTGCCAGTTCTCGCATCAACGTTTCGGTAATCCGGTTATCGGCATACGTCCACTTATCAATAATTTGATTATAGCGTTCGTTGTTGGTTATCAGACCCATATTGTAGTTGTCCCACACTTCGTCTACCTCTACTTGCGCCTCTTGGAGCGTCTTTTGTTTCACACTTGGCGTAATCAAATCCCCAAGGTTGAACGAAAGACCACCTTTGAACGCCCACATAAAGCCCATTTCCTTAATATTATCGAGGAACTCAGCCGTCACGCGGAAGTTGGTACGACGAATCACGTCACTGATAATCTTTTTCAGGTTCTTTTTGGTCATCAATTGATTGATAAACGGCACTTGTTCGGGTACCGCCTGATTAAAAATCACGCGACCACAAGTCGTTTCAATCAATTTTTGAACCAATTTTCCATTTTCATCTTCCACTCTTGCGCGCACCTTGATGGTAGCGTGCAAATCCAGTTGCCTTTCATTATAAGCTATAATCACTTCCTCCGCAGAGTAATATGCTTTGTTCTCGCCTTTCACCTTGATGGTTTCCGTCGAGCGTCTTTCTTTTGTAATATAATACAAGCCCAAAACCATGTCCTGCGAAGGCAGCGAGATCGGCGAGCCGTCCTGCGGGTTGAGCATATTGTGTGCAGACAACATCAACACTTGTGCCTCCAAAATAGCAGCTTGACTCAAGGGTACGTGTACCGCCATCTGGTCACCGTCAAAGTCGGCGTTGAACGCACCACACACGAGCGGGTGCAACTGGATTGCCTTTCCTTCAATCAATTTTGGCTGGAATGCCTGAATAGACAAGCGGTGCAACGTCGGTGCCCGGTTGAGCAATACGGGGTGTCCTTTCAAAATGTTTTCCAGAATTTCCCAGATAACCGGGTCTTTCCGATCCACCAATTTCTTAGCAGACTTCACTGTTTTTACAATGCCGCGCTCAATTAACTTTCTGATAATGAATGGCTTGAATAATTCCGCTGCCATCCCTTTTGGAATGCCGCATTCTTGTAGTTTCAACGTTGGACCGACCACGATCACCGAACGACCGGAATAATCCACGCGCTTACCCAACAAGTTTTGACGGAAACGACCTTGCTTGCCTTTCAAAATATCACTCAAAGATTTCAACGCCCGACCGCCTTCTGCTTTTACGGCATTGGATTTCCGAGAGTTGTCAAACAGCGAATCCACCGCTTCTTGCAACATCCGCTTCTCATTTCGCAAAATCACTTCTGGCGCTTTGATTTCCAATAGACGCTTCAGACGATTGTTACGAATAATGACCCGCCGATACAAATCATTCAAATCCGAACTTGCAAAACGACCCCCATCCAACGGCACCAAGGGGCGCAATTCAGGTGGAACGACTGGCAAATATTGAATGACCGTCCATTCCGAACGGCTCGAAGCGGTACTCATCCCTTCGCGGAACGCTTCTACCACGCGCAAACGCTTGAGCGCTTCTGATTTCCGCTGTTGCGAAGTTTCATTCGCTGCTTGGTGACGCAAGTCATACGACAACTGGTCAAGGTCAAGGCGAATCAACATATCTCGAATCGCCTCTGCACCCATCCGCGCGATGAATTTATTTGGATCGGTATCGTCTAACAGTTGATTCTCCGTTGGCAGTGTTTCCACAATTTCCAAATACTCTTCTTCTGAAAGCAAATCGCCTTCATTCGATCCGTCTGCCTTTTTGATGCCTGACTGAATAACGACGTAGCGCTCATAATAAATCACAGCTTCCAGTTTCTTAGAAGACATTCCCAATAAATATCCAATCTTATTAGGCAGCGATTTGAAAAACCAAATGTGTACGACCGGCACCACCAGTTTGATGTGCCCCATGCGCTCTCGGCGCACCTTCTTCTCCGTCACTTCCACCCCACAACGGTCACACACAATGCCTTTGTATCGAATGCGCTTATATTTACCGCAGTAGCATTCATAGTCCTTTACGGGACCAAAAATGCGCTCGCAAAACAAGCCATCGCGCTCCGGCTTGTACGAGCGGTAGTTGATAGTTTCAGGCTTCAAGACCTCGCCATACGAGCGTTCCAGAATCTCATCCGGCGACGCCAAGCTAATGGTGATGCTCTCAAAATCCTGTCTTTGCACCTGTTGATTATTCTTTCTAAATGGCATATGTTGATTTTGGAGACGTTAGACATTAGACATTAGATGTTAGACGTTAGACGTTAGATTTTAACTACATGAACTTGGATCAAATGAGATAATTTGGCAATTACAACATCCTGTTCCTATATGTATGTACTTAAAATCCGGATCTAAAGTCTATTGTCTAAAATCTATCGTCTAAAATCTGATTTTAATCAAATTTCACATCCAACGCCAAGCCACGCAATTCGTGTACCAATACGTTGAAAGACTCTGGTATATTCGGTTCTGGCAAGTTATCGCCTTTTACAATTGCTTCGTAGGCTTTCGCGCGACCATTGATATCATCCGATTTAATGGTCAGCAATTCCTGTAAGATATTGGCGGCACCGAATGCTTCGAGCGCCCACACTTCCATCTCACCAAAACGCTGTCCGCCAAACTGCGCTTTACCGCCCAGTGGCTGCTGCGTGATGAGCGAGTACGGTCCGATAGAACGCGCGTGCATCTTGTCGTCCACCATGTGCGACAATTTCAGCATATAGATCACGCCTACCGTTGCTTGCTGGTGAAATCGGTCACCCGTTTCGCCGTCGCTCAAATAAGTTTGACCCAAGGAAGGCAAGCCCACTTTTTGGATTTGCTCTTCGATGTCATCTTGCGTTGCACCGTCAAAGATTGGGGTCGCAAATTTTACGCCCATTTTCTCACCAGCCCATCCAAGTACGGTTTCAAAAATCTGCCCCAAATTCATACGCGAAGGCACGCCTAATGGATTTAGTACAATGTCTACCGCTGTACCATCTTCCAAGAACGGCATATCTTCTGAACGTACAATTCTGGAAACGATTCCTTTGTTACCGTGGCGACCGGCGAGTTTATCACCCACTTGCAGCTTGCGCTTTTTCGCCATGTATACTTTTGCCAACTTCAATACGCCCGCAGGTAGCTCATCGCCAATGCTGACATTGAACTTCTCGCGCTTGTAACGACCGACTTCTTCGTTGAGTTTGATGCTATAATTGTGTAACAATCTGGCAATCAGTTCATTGATCTTCGGTTCGTTGGTCCAGTTGCTGTAGTCAATAGTAGAATAGTCCAATTCCCGCAACAATTCTTGCGTAAATTTCGTACCCTTCGGAATCGCCGGATCGCCGTAGATGCTCTTCACACCTTGTGAAATCTTTCCTTTCACGAGTGTTAACAGCTTGTCAATCAACACTGTTTGCAATTGGTTCGTCGCCACGCTGTGCTGGTCATCCAATTTGTCAAGTACGTCCTTTTCCTGTCCTTTCTGCAACTTATCTTTCTTGGCACGAGCGAACAACTGTTTGTCAATCACGATACCACTGGTAGAAGGCGGCGCTTTCATCGAAGCATCTTTCACATCACCAGCTTTGTCGCCGAAGATGGCACGCAAGAGTTTTTCTTCTGGTGTTGGGTCGGACTCGCCTTTCGGTGTGATCTTTCCAATTAAAATATCGCCTTCTTTCACCCATGCGCCCACGCGAATGATGCCGTTTTCATCCAAATCCTTGGTCGCATCTTCACTCACGTTTGGAATATCATTCGTCAATTCTTCCTCACCCAGCTTCGTATCGCGCACGTCCATTTCAAAATGCTCAATGTGTACCGACGAAAAAATATCTTCCCGAACGACCCGCTCTGAAATTACAATCGCGTCTTCAAAATTATACCCTTTCCAAGGCATGAACGCCACTTTCATATTCTGACCCAATGCCAATTCACCTTTTTCCGTTGCATAACCGTCGCACAAAATTTGACCTTTGTTCACGCGGTCGCCCCGACGCACGATTGGGCGCAAGTTGATACACGTTCCCTGATTGGTACGCAAGAACTTGGTCAGCATGTACTTTTTCCGATTATCTTCAAAGGAGATCAACTGCTCGTCCTCGGTGCGGTCATATCGAATTACAATCTCGGTTGCATCTACATATTCTACCACACCATCGCCTTCTGCATTGATCAGCATTCGAGAATCGCGTGCTACTTTTCCTTCCAAACCTGTTCCTACAATCGGAGAACTTGGACGAATCAGCGGCACTGCTTGGCGTTGCATGTTCGAACCCATCAAGGCGCGGTTCGCATCATCATTTTCCAAGAATGGAATGAGGTTTGCAGATACGCCTACAATTTGATTCGGTGCAACGTCCATATACTCCAATTCCTCTGGCGTCAAAACCGGAAAATCCCCATGTTCGCGCGACTTGATACGCTCGTCCTGAAAGGTTCCCTCTTCGTCAATCACGGCATTTGCCTGTGCGATTTTTAGGTAATCTTCCATTTCAGCAGACAGGTATTGCACATTACTCGAAACATCCACACGCCCAGCGGTTACTTTGCGATAAGGGGTTTCCAAAAAGCCCATTTTATTGATCTTCGCGTGTACGCAAAGCGTCGAAATCAGACCGATATTCGGACCTTCCGGCGTTTCAATCGTACAAAGGCGACCATAGTGGGAATAGTGTACGTCCCGCACCTCAAAACCTGCACGCTCGCGGGAAAGACCACCTGGTCCAAGTGCCGAAATACGCCGCTTGTGCGTAATTTCTGACAATGGATTGGTTTGATCCAAAAATTGCGACAACTGACTTGTACCAAAAAACGAATTGATAACCGAAGACAAAGTCCGCGCATTAATCAAATCCATTGGGGTGAAAACCTCGTTATCCCGCACATTCATGCGCTCCCGAATCGTACGTGCCATCCGCGCCAGACCTACGCCAAACTGCGCATACAACTGCTCGCCTACCGAACGCACCCGACGGTTGCTCAAGTGGTCAATATCGTCCACTTCCGCCTTTTGATTCATCAAGCTTACGAGATAGGTCACAATATTGATGATGTCTTCTTTGGTCAAAACCAACACTTCATTGGAGATATTCAATGACAATTTTTTGTTGATTTTGTATCGCCCTACTTCACCCAGATTGTACCGCTTATCAGAGAAAAATAACTTTTCGATAATGCCACGTGCCGTCTCTTCATCTGGGGGATCGGTACCGCGCAACTGGCGATAGATGTACGTCACCGCTTCGATTTCAGAACTGGTCGGGTCTTTTTGTAAGGTGTTATAAATAATTGAGTAATCCTGGTCAATTTCCTCTTTCTGTAGAATAATGGTATCTACTTCCGCCGTCAGGATTGCCTCAATATTTTCTTCGTCTAATACGATATCGCGTTCGAGAATAATCTCGTTACGCTCGATGGTTACTACCTCGCCGGTGTCTTCATCCACGAAATCTTCCGTCCAGCTACGTAATACCCGTGCTGCCAATTTACGACCGATAGAACCTTCCAGCAATACGCGCGTAGCCCGCACTTCATCTGCCAAATCAAACAAATCCAAAATCGCTTTATCGGTGTCGTATCCAATCGCCCGTAGCAATGTTGTTACTGGAAATTTTTTCTTCCGATCAATATACGCATACATGACCGTGTTAATATCAGTGGCAAATTCCATCCACGCGCCTTTGAACGGGATTACTCTGGCGGAGTAAATCTTCGTTCCATTGGGGTGAAAAGTCTGCCCGAAAAACACGCCCGGTGAACGGTGTAATTGCGACACAATCACGCGCTCGGCACCATTGATTACAAACGTGCCTTTTGGTGTCATGTAGGGTATATTGCCCAAAAACACATCCTGTACAATCGTCTGAAAATCAACGTGTTCTACATCATTACAAGAAAGTCGCAATTTCGCCTTCAACGGTACGCTGTACGTGAGTCCCCGTTGCATACACTCTTCGATGGTGTAACGCGGCGGGTCAATATAATAGTCCAAAAATTCGAGTACAAAAATGTTCCGCGCATCCGTAATCGGAAAATTTTCTTGAAACACTTTGTAAAGTCCTTCGTTCATACGATTTTCGGGAGTTGTTTCCAATTGGAAAAACTCCTGAAAGGACTTCATTTGAATTTCGAGCAAATCTGGATACGGAGAGGGGAGCTTAATCTTGCCGAAGCGTACTCTTTGATCTTCGGCGTTCATTACCATGCCGTTTGACGTCATTCGCTAGATAATTTTGTGCTGTCAATCAACTCCTTTTGTTAAAAGCCAGCTTTATGGATATATAATATACTTTCCAATCTGAAATAAGTTGACCCTGATTCGTAGGATTTTCGGATTTTCTTGCTTGATTAAACTTGATTTTTGAAGATTTCAAATGTACATTTACGTTTTAATCTTCAAAAATCTCTTAAATCAATCCATTAGTCTGACGAATCTTGATCAGACGACGATAGGCTTAGCCAGTTGATACACAACTCGCTAAGCCTTTTCTAACCAAAAGCCCTTAGTATTATTCTTACTATCATCAAAATATTGATGGGCTTTTAGCGGTTAAACCGCAATTACTTGAGTTCGACTTCCGCTCCTGCTTTTTCGAGTGCAGCTTTGATATTCTCAGCTTCTTCTTTTGCAACGCCTTGCTTGAGGGAGCTTGGAGCACCGTCTACAAGGTCTTTTGCTTCTTTCAAGCCTAAACCAAGAATATTTTTCACTTCTTTAACTACATTCAATTTATTAGGACCAGCCGCTTTTAGCACCACGTCAAACTCTGTTTGTTCAACAACAGCCGCCGCACCGCCATCGCTAGAAGGAGCAGCCATCGCCACTGCCGCAGCAGCAGGCTTGATACCGTAATCGTGCTCCATAATATTTGTTAACTCAACAACGTCTTTGATGGAAAGGTTTACCAACTGTTCTGCAATAGCTTTCAGATCTGCCATTTTTAATTTTTTTAAAAAGTTTTACTAACTGTTTTCTTATATCGTGCGATGAAACTTGGAAGCCGCATTTTTTGAACAAAAGAATGAATAATTAATAATGAAAGAATCTTCACTTAGTTATCCACTACTTCTTCATTACTTATTCCTTCATTATTCACTTCTTCATTACTTAT
>CAZJXN010000132.1:0-5259 GCA_964549655.1 uncultured Saprospiraceae bacterium | reverse complement strand
TCATTATTCATTCCTTCATTGTTACTGTTCTCGCGTTCTTCCAATGCCTTGAGTAAGCCCATGACACTGTTGCCACCCGAATTGAGTGCACCCATGAGGTTAGCTCCAGGAGAACCGAGTAAACCGAGTAATTGCCCAATAAGTTCTTCTCGGGATTTCAACTTAATCAAAGTATCAAGCTGGTCATCGCCGATATAAACAGCCGTATCAATATACGCTGCCTTTACCGCCGGTCTTGCATTGTCTCCCCGAAACTCTTTAATTAAGCGAGCAGGTAGGTTGGCAGTTTCTGTAAACAGCACTGCGGTCGGACCTTTCAGTGCTTCATACACTGCCTCGTAATTCTTTTCTGCCGGCGCTGTTTCGAGGGCTTTACGGACGAGGGAGTTTTTCATCACCTGCATCTCTATACCTTGCTCGTGAAACAATCGGCGCAGTTTATTTACTTTTTCTACGGTAAGGGTTGAAGCATCTGTTATATAGAAAAATGAATTATTTTCAAATTTTTCTTTTAATGCCTCAATAGTATCGTTTTTTTGTTGTTTTGTCATTGTATATCAATTTTGAGACATTAAATTAACTAACCGTTTTTGCATCTACTTTGATACCCGGACTCATCGTACTCGCTATTGCGACCGATTTCATGTAAGTACCTTTGGCAGAAGAAGGCTTCAATCGCATCAATGTAGACAGCAATTCATTCGCATTATCCACCAGTTTCTCCGGCGTGAAAGACACCCGACCTACCGAGGCATGAATGATACCAGCTTTGTCTACGCGAAAAGAGATTTTACCCCCTTTTACTTCTTTCACAGCTGCGGCAACGTCTTGCGTAACTGTACCCGTTTTTGGGTTCGGCATCAAGCCACGTGGACCAAGGATACGACCAATCTTACCTACTTGCGCCATGACTTGCGGCATCGCCACCACGACATCTACATCCGTCCAACCGCCTTGTATTTTTGTGATGAATTCATCTAGACCTGCATAGTCGGCACCTGCTTCAATTGCTTCGTCTACTTTATCGGGGGTACAAAGTACCAAAACCCGCTTGGTTTTGCCTGTGCCGTGTGGTAGCGAAACCGTGCCACGAATTGCTTGGTCTGCCTTCCGTGGGTCAACGCCCAACCGCACGTGCAGGTCTACAGAGGCGTCGAATTTTGTAATGTTAACCGTTTTTACCAGCGCCATCGCGTCTTCCAGCGTGTAGAATTTTAATCTATCCACTTTTGGATTCACGGCTTTGCGCTTTTTACTTAGTTTTATTGATGCCATTGCACAAAGTTTTGAGGTCAAACGTCTTTTATAAAAAGACTCCCTACCATTTTTAAAGATATTACATGTTAGACTTTAGATAATAGACATTAGATTAAAAGTGTCTAAAGTCTATTGTCTACAATCTATCGTCTAAAAAATTAATTATCCGAATTTTTATTGCCTTCCCAAGGCGCGTCACCGGTCACATTCAAACCCATACTACGCGCCGTACCTGCGATCATTTTCATGGCAGATTCAATGGTAAATGCGTTCAAATCCGTCATTTTGTTTTCTGCAATCGCGCGCACTTGTTCCCAAGTAACCGAGCCGATTTTGTTCCGGTTGGGTTCCGCCGAGCCTTTTGTAGCTTTGGATGCTTCCAATAATTGAAGGGCGGCAGGAGGCGTTTTGATTACAAATTCAAAAGATTTGTCTTTATAAACCGTAATTACTACTGGCAAGACTTTGCCCATTTTATCCTGCGTAGCGGCATTGAAGCGCTTACAGAATTCCATGATATTCACACCCTTAGAACCAAGTGCCGGACCAATAGGAGGTGCTGGATTAGCCTGTCCACCTTTTGCCTGTAATTTTATGAACGTTTCTATTTCCTTAGCCATTTCTAAATTACTTTAAACAATAGATGCAATTTTGATATTTAGAGAAGCCTTCTTATTTAGAAGCTAAATGGAAAATTGCATATTCTAATTTCAAAAATTATTTATTTCAACTACTTACTGTAAACTGTCTACTGATCAACCTTGTTTTTCTACTTGCATAAAGTTCAACTCCACTTCTGTACCGCGCCCGAAGATTTTTACAATTACTTTCAATTTCTTTTTTTCTTCGTTCACTTCTTGAATGTCGCCTATAAATTCGCTAAATGGACCATCAACAATCTTCACAGTTTCCCCTACAATAAACGGCTCTGCCAAAGATTCACCAGCACCCTGCGATTCGTCCACTTTACCCAGCATTTTGTTGGCTTCACTTGCCCGCATTGGGATGGGCGTATTTTTACCTAAAAAGTGAATTACATTTGGCACATTAGCAATAGCTTGCACAATTTCAGCAGATAATTTAGACGGTATAGATTCTATCAAAATATAGCCGGGCAACAGATTTCGCTCGGAAATCATTTTCTTGCCATTGCGAATTTTATAAATCTTCTCCGTCGGCACAATGACTTGAAAAACAAAACTTTCCCAACCGGATTGCTTGATTTCAAACTCAATCCGCTCTTTGATTTTCCGCTCTTTACCACTAATCACCCGCAGGGAATACCAACGTCTTTCTTCACCTGACTCCGCATTAGACGGAGACGAGCTTGGGATTTTGCTTTCGTCCGACATGATCGTATGCAATTATAAACCGTAAATTAAATTGACGATGAAGTTAGAGGCAGCATCAATCAAAGAAATAATAAGGGTAAGAAGCAATGTAGCCACTACTACTACCACCGCGCTACCAACTAAATTCGCCCATGTGGGCCAGGTCACTTTATGTAACAATTCGTTGTAGCTCTCTCGCAAATAAAGCCGCATTCTTTCCATAAAAAGTCAATGTGTCAATGTGATAATTTGCCGATCTGCTAATCTCGCCCCGTGCAGGATAAGTTTTGCTGCCAATCAACAAATTATGAAAAAAAATTCTAAAATAAGCACGGGAAGCAGGACTTGAACCCGCAGCCTATGGTTTTGGAGACCATCGCTCTACCAGTTGAGCTATTCCCGTGTGTGAGGAAGGATTAAGCAAAAAGCCATTGACTTTCTACTTAATCCTCCTCCTTGGTTTCTATTGTTCCGAATAAATTATTCGAGAATTTCCGTTACCTGACCAGCACCTACCGTACGACCACCCTCGCGGATAGCGAAACGAAGTCCCTTTTCCATAGCAATGGTGCTCAATAAGCTCACTTCCATCGAAACGTTATCGCCCGGCATGACCATTTCTACGCCTTCCGGCAATTTGCAATCGCCCGTTACGTCCGTTGTACGGAAGTAAAACTGTGGACGGTAGCCATTGAAAAACGGGGTGTGACGACCGCCTTCTTCTTTGCTCAATACGTACACCTCACACTTAAATTTTTTGTGTGGCTTCACAGAACCCGGCTTGCAAATAACCATACCGCGCTTGATTTGCGTTTTTTCAATACCACGCAACAGCAGACCAGCATTGTCACCCGCTTCTCCCCGATCCAACAGTTTGCGGAACATCTCCACACCCGTGATCGTTGATTTCAGTGCCAATTCGCCTTCTTTCATCATCCCGATAATTTCTACCGGATCGCCCACGTTGATTACACCGCGCTCGATACGACCCGTCGCAACCGTACCACGACCTGTGATCGTGAATACGTCTTCCACTGGCATCAAGAAAGGAAGGTCAATCAGACGTTCTGGCGTTGGAATATCGCTATCCACAGCAGCCATCAAGTCGTTTATCAATTGAACATATTTAGGGTCGCCCTCCAGTGCCTTCAATGCAGAACCTTTGATGACAGAGGCGTTGTCGCCATCATAGTCATACTGGCTCAACAATTCCCGCACTTCCATTTCTACCAATTCGATCATCTCTTCATCATCCACAAGGTCTACCTTGTTCATGAAAACGACAATCTGAGGTACGCCTACCTGACGTGCCAGCAGGATGTGTTCGCGCGTTTGAGGCATCGGACCATCCGTAGCAGCTACTACCAAAATAGCACCATCCATCTGGGCAGCACCCGTCACCATGTTTTTCACATAGTCGGCGTGACCCGGGCAGTCTACGTGCGCATAGTGGCGATTGATAGTTTGATATTCTACGTGTGCAGTATTGATCGTAATACCTCTTTCTTTTTCTTCTGGAGCCGCGTCAATGGAGTCGTAGCTTTTCTTTTCCGCCAAGCCCTGTTCTGCTAATACGTAAGTAATAGCTGCGGTTAGCGTGGTCTTGCCGTGGTCTACGTGGCCTATAGTCCCAACGTTAACGTGCGGCTTAGATCTATCAAATTGTGCCTTAGCCATCAGTACTGATTTTTGATATTAATTTTTGTAAAAAAACGATGATTCGTATCGCAATTATTATTGAGCCAAAGATGGGAATTGAACCCATGACCCCTTCCTTACCATGGAAGTGCTCTACCCCTGAGCTACTTCGGCGAAAATTGCCTCTTTATTAGACCACAGACTTTAGACGATAGATTTTAGATTCCCCTCATTCGGTTTTTCTAATGTCTATAGTCTAATATGTAAAGTCTATTTTGGAGCGGAAGACGAGATTCGAACTCGCGACATTCAGCTTGGAAGGCTGACGCTCTACCAACTGAGCTACTTCCGCAATTCTACTAATTTTGAATTTTTAATGTTTAGTTTTGAGTGCCATCCTAACATTCAAATCAAAATTAAAACTTCATCATTCAAAATTACTAAGTGGTGGGGGTAATAGGATTCGAACCTATTCAGCCTAAGCAACAGATTTACAGTCTGCCCCGTCTCTCCAACTTCGGCGCACCCCCGACTTAATTGACTATTTATGATTTACCATTGACCAGCTCTACTTTTAGAGTATAATATGGTAGATTTTTCAAATTCACGGAGCCAGCGGAGGGACTCGAACCCCCGACCAGCTGATTACAAATCAGCTGCTCTACCAACTGAGCTACGCTGGCTTAATAAATTGTTTTTCGCTTTTTAATCGCTTCAAAATGAGCTTCTTTTGCCCCATTTTGCGAAAGCGAATGCAAAGATATAACTTTTTGAATAATCCACAAATGCGAATTATCTTTTTTTCCTTAAAATAAATTTTGGGAACGTATTGGCAATAACCGAACGGTAGCCGAAAAAGTTTCAACATCTGCAATTAAGCCCTAAAACTGATGAATGTAAGTCATTTTGCCAATATACTGCTGCTGCAAAAAGCGATTTTCGGGATTGGTATCGTCCAATTGATTGCTATTGAAAACTAGATAAATATAAGAAAGCGGACGGTATTCCCAGGAAAAACGCACATTCCACACGC
>CAZJXN010000131.1:1907-14824 GCA_964549655.1 uncultured Saprospiraceae bacterium | reverse complement strand
TACACGCTCACGGCAATGATCATCGGCTACATCATCGGTATTCTCGCCATTCCAAAATATATCTCGCAATCCCGCGCCTTGTTTATCTCGGCGATAGTAGGCGTGGTTTTCAGCCTCATCGCTATTAATACGAGTGGTTACACCTCGGTGTTGTTCATCGCGCTGCTCGGTCTTGCCAATGCGCTGGTCTGGCCCGCCATCTGGCCCCTCGCGCTCCAAGGCTTAGGCAAATTCACCAAAACCGCCGCCGCACTGCTCGTTATGGCAATTGCGGGAGGCGCGGTGCTGCCCTTGCTGTACGGTCGCCTTGCAGATGTCAAAACCATTGGTGCTTCGCAAGCGTACTGGATATTGGTGCCGTGTTATTTGTTTATTTTGTTTTATAGCTGGCGGGGATGGAAGATGAAGAGTTGGTGAGTGTAATATGGTAAAATAAATTGACTTACTTTGTTTGTTCCTCAACGTGTTGCTGGATGATTTCTTCAACTCTTTGTAGTGTTATACCCGTTATATCTGCTATTTGTGTAGCAGCGTATCCTTTTATATAGGCATTAATTACTATTTCAACTTGGTATTCTAATTTACCCTCATTTTTAGCCGTATCCGTTACGTTCTTTAAGTCTCGATAATATTTAATACTTTCCTGATAGGCTTCGCGCTCCTGTTTATCAAATCTTGCAATTTCCGCCACTTGAAATAACTTATCAAACACTTTCTCCTGCAATCGCTCTGGTCGTTCCTGCAATTTAGGTAAGTGCTTGAACACATACAGCCACTTGTCTTGCAAAGTTTGCAATTCTTCCTCCGTTTTATTAAAATTAGGCATTGCCAAATAAATGAAAGTTAGTTTTTCATAAAAAACGTTACAATGCTGGTCTTTCAGTTGTACCATGTGTAACACTGTTTGGTCCTCCTTATCTTCCGCAAATACAAAATCTAAAATGCCAACGGTAAATACAGGCGCCAATTTATAATCCCAATCTCCTTGCTGCGCTTGCTCTTGAATCGGAAAAGTAGAATAATAGATGCTTCTATCCTTAAAAAAATTCTGTTTCGCTTTCTGCACCTCTACAATGAAACGCTCGCCGCTTGGACTCACACAGTACAAATCAAAAATCGCTTTGCGGTCCGTAGGGGTACTACCAAGCTGCTCCGTCTTTGTGTATGATAAATCGCTGATTTGATAAGGATGCGGCAAGAGCGTGTTCAGAAAATTCATCAACAAATCCTTATTTGGCTCTTCGCCAAACAGCTTTTTAAAACCAAAATCAGTAAACGGATTGATGTATTTTTCTGGTAACATTTTTTAATTCTACTTCTTTTTGCAAAAGTACAAGTAAATAATAGGTTTTACAATAGTAACCCACAACTGAAAAGAATTGTTTCTATTTACAACATTTCTACATTTTTTTGTTTTAAATTTGTAAGCCAATCCATCCTTTTCTACCCCATTTTTCCTATATTTGCCCACCTGATTTTTGCCAACATCCAGCGCCTGGCATCTTAAAATCTGGCATCTTAAAAATGACCAAAAAAAGCAGCACATACAACCAAGACTCCGCCAACCTCACGCCCCTAATGGCGCAATATTTCAAAGTAAAAGCGAAATATCCCGATGCCATTTTGCTATTTCGGGTGGGCGATTTTTATGAGACGTTTGCGGAGGATGCGGTGACGACATCGCGGGTGCTGGGGATTGTGTTGACAGCGCGTAATAACGGCGGCAGCGATATTCCGCTGGCGGGTTTTCCGTATCATTCGATGGATTTGTACCTGCCGCGCCTCGTGCGGGCGGGCTACCGCGTGGCGATTTGTGAGCAGATGGAAAAACCGAGTCCGCAAAAGAAAATTGTGCGGCGCGAAGTAACGGAAGTCGTGACGCCCGGCGTGGCAGTGGATGACAAGCTCCTCGACCATCGCACCAATAATTATTTCGCTACGATTTATTTTCAAAAAGACAAGGTGGGCGTAGCGTTTTTGGATATTTCAACTGGCGAATTCTTGGTGAGTGAAGGCGATGCCTCGTATGCCGATAAATTGTTACAAAGTTTTAATCCTGCCGAAGTCATTTTTGCAAAAGACAAGCGTAAGGATTTTGAAAAACAATTTGGCGAAAAGTTTTATACCTACACGCTTGAAGATTGGGTTTTTACGTCCGATTTTGCAAGAGAAAAGTTATTACAACATTTTGGCGTACAGAACCTAAAAGGCTTTGGCATCGAAGAAATGGAATTGGCGCAGGTGGCAGCCGGCGCGGCGTTGCATTATCTGGCGACGACCGAAAACAAGAATTTAAAGCACGTCAACGCCATTAGCCGCATTCAACCCGACCGCTACGTGTGGCTCGACCGTTTTACGATTCGCAATCTGGAATTGCTGCACAGTCCGCACGAAACGGGCGTTCCATTGATTAAAATCCTGGATAAAACCATCTCGCCGATGGGCGCTCGGCTCTTGCGCAAGTGGGTCGTGTTGCCTTTAAAAGCTAAAAAAGCGATTGAAGAACGCCTGGATATTGTGGATTGGTTGTTGCAAAATGCAGAAACGACGCGTACTTTGGAGCCACACATCCGGCAAATGGGTGATTTGGAGCGTTTGATTTCAAAAGCGCCGATGGGCAAGTTGAATCCGCGGGAGGTCGTCCAGTTAAAACGGGCACTGTTGGCGATTCATCCGATTAAAAAAGCATTGGAAGAAAGTGAAAACCCATATTTGATTAAAATGGCGGAAGGACTGAATCCTTGCAAAACCTTGTGCAGACAAATTCAGCAGCAAATGGTAGAAGAAGCGCCCGTGAATGTGTTGAAAGGCGGCGCAATTGCCGAGGGTTTTCATGTTGAATTGGACGACTTGCGAAATGTGGTTAATCATACCAAAGATTTACTCCTTGATATTCAATATAGAGAAGTAGAACGCACGGGCATTTCTAGTTTGAAAATTGGTTTTAACAGCGTTTTTGGTTATTATCTGGAAGTTACCAATAAATATAAAAATCAAGTGCCGCCTGAATGGACGCGCAAACAGACGCTTACCAATGGCGAACGTTACATCACCGAAGCCTTGAAAGTGCTGGAAACCAAGATATTAGGAGCCGAGGAGCGAATTATGGAGCTGGAATGTGAAATATTTGAGCAATTGGTTTTGACGATTTCCGATTATATTCAACCCATTCAACATGATGCAAATTTAATAGCCCGTTTAGATTGTTTATTATCTTTTGCAAAAAGTGCTGAAAAATATCATTATTGCCGACCAGAGATAAATGATTCATTAATTATTGATATAAAAGAAGGTCGCCATCCGGTGATTGAACAGCAGTTGGAATTGGGTGAAAGCTATGTGCCGAACGATGTTTATTTAGATAGCGAAGACCAGCAAATTTTGATGATAACGGGTCCGAATATGGCAGGAAAATCAGCCGTTTTGCGGCAAACCGCGCTCATTTGCTTGCTGGCGCAAATGGGCAGTTTCGTTCCTGCCGCTAGCGCTAAAATCGGCTTGCTCGACAAAGTATTCACGCGCGTGGGTGCATCCGACAATATTTCTTCTGGCGAATCTACTTTTATGGTGGAAATGAATGAAACGGCGAGTATTATGAATAATATTTCGGACCGGAGCTTGATTCTATTGGATGAAATCGGGCGCGGCACGAGTACGTATGACGGCATTTCTATCGCTTGGTCTATTGCCGAATTTTTACATCATAATGGAATTGCCCGTCCGAAAACATTATTTGCCACGCATTATCATGAACTAAATGAATTAGCCGAAAAGTTTCCGCGTATTCGCAATTATAATATTGCTACTAAAGAAGTGGGTCAGAAAGTAATATTTTTACGAAAATTGGTAGAAGGTGGCAGCCAACACAGTTTCGGTATTCATGTTGCAAGAATGGCGGGTATGCCCAAAAGTATTGTCGAACGTGCAGCGCAAATCTTGGTACAACTCGAACAAAAAATGATTGAAAACAATGGTCACAATGGCGAGGTGAGAGCAAAAAAGCCGAACACACAGCAAATTTCTGACCCCATACAACTCAATATTTTTGAAGCAAGCGACCCAAGTACACAGCGTTTGCGCGAAGCTTTGTCGAATTTGGATTTGAATACCCTGACACCGATTGAATGTATGATGAAGTTGAATGAGCTGAAGCAGTTGGTATCTGGTACTTAGTATTTGGTATTTAGACAAAGTAGGCTTCGATTCCCCCTTCGGGGGTTAGTGGGCAAAAGAAGCCCCTCCGATTTGCACCGAAGAGGCTCGCACAAATTTGCATTTAGATTAAAAAGAGAGAGCTATTAAAATCTATGCGTTGAGACGTAGGTTTTTGAAAAAGTCACAAAATGGGTGATGGGTTTATGGGTTAATAGGGTGATCTGGAGCGTTAGAATTGGTAAATGGAAAATCATATATGGTAAATGAAAATTGCATTGATTGGTTACGGTAAAATGGGCAAGACGATTGAGCAGTTGGCGCTGGCGAAAGGGCATAAGATTGTTTTGATTGTAGATAAAGACAATCCGCAGGATTTTACAATTGAAAATTTGCGCAAAGCCGATGTTGCCATTGAATTTTCGCAGCCGGAGAGTGCATTTCGGAATGTGAAAAGGTGCTTGCAGGCAGGCGTGCCGGTGATTGTGGGAACGACAGGTTGGTTAGAACAGTTAGAAGAAGCGAAACAATTGTGTGAGCAGATGGGCGGCGCGATGCTACAAGCAACTAATTACAGCATTGGGGTGAATTTATTTTTTGCCATCAATCGGTATGTAGCAAAATTAATGAATGGACAGCCGCAATATGATATAAAGATTGAAGAAATTCACCATATTCAAAAATTAGACGCACCGAGCGGAACGGCTATTACATTGGCAAATGATATTTTAAATGAAATCGAGCGCAAAACGCAATGGGTAAATCATGAAACGAGCAACAAGAATGAATTGAAGATTCTATCCAAACGCATTGACCCTGCGCCGGGTACGCATGAGGTGACGTACACCTCCGACATTGACACCATCAAAATTAGCCATGAGGCGCACTCGCGCGAGGGTTTTGCATTAGGCGCGCTCACGGCGGCAGAGTGGATTGGGGGAAAGAAAGGCGTTTTTACGATGGAGGATGTTTTAGGCTTCTAACTCGGCTACTTTTTCCATGAGCCAAGCGTGGCTGGCTACGTTTTTAGTAGATTCGAGTTCTTTTTTGAGTTTTGCTATTGATTTTTGGTCTTTTGAATTGGTATTAGTAAGTTTTTTAGTGAATTTTATTAGATTAGTATATAACACGCGTCGGGAGATCGGTAAATCTTTGTGACGATTCAAATAAGCCCGAAAACTTTCAAAAATAGAATATAAAGGTTCTATCTCATCTGTCTCATAATATATTGCTAATAACATTGCTTTTGAATTTAAATTATAAGAAAAGTCATCAAATTCTACTTCTTGTAATAGTGTTTTTACATCATCATATTTTTTTTGATAAAAGTATAATTGAGCCAAGCTGTAAGTTACTGCATTTTTTCTAAAGCTCTCTGGCAAATAATATTGATAATCCTTTATAAATGTTTCTATCCAAGCATATTCGCCAAGCCTTAATGCAATAGTGGTTATATTTCTGAAATCCCATGGCGATAATTCTCCATCAACGACAAGGATTCCTTTTTTGATTTGGTCTTTATATAGATCAAAAAGTTCGTTTTTATAGTGTTGGTCTCCTTGATTAATTTTATTTACACCATGGTTAAAAGCAAAGCCATACATACTCTCTGCTTCTTCGCGTGGAAATTTTAAGCCGTTCATTTCAAGAAGTTGTTTAAGTTTAAAATAATGTGCTGGATTCTCGACATCTGTTTCCATTAACAAAATTTGATAATAAACAGCAATAGACGGGAAATCATCGTACTTTCCATCTTGCACGTGATTTATAATTTCCTTTATAAACTCCAGTTCGTAAGTGTGAGAAGCAACTTTTTGTTGTCCAAGGCTCAAACAATAGTAGCGAAGCTTTTCTGAAATGTAAAACCCATCTAAATTTTTATTAATGTTTTCAATATTAGTTTTAGAGGTTCTGTCATGCTTATTCAATTCATAATATTGTTTCTCAAATAGGTATTGGTCAAGATAATATTCAGAAGAACGGAGCGAATTTTTTTGTGAAAGCTTGGTTACGTCCTTGATAACTTCGTGATATAAACGATCTAATTTTCTTTTTCCCACTGCTTCCATCAGGTGGATTGCTCGATTGGTATTTCGTTCTTCGTAAATTTGTTGTGAGAGGAAATACTCAATTAGTTTTAATAAATCAGAGGAATATTTCCGGAAGCGAACATCGTCATAAGCAGCGTCTATTTTCAAGATTTTCCAAATAATTTCCTTGTTCAAATCATCCTGAGATTCAGCATTTATGTGGGCTAACAACAAATCAAATAAATTTACTATATTCTGGTCTCGATTAAAATATGGTGATTGCAAAAACTTTCGACACCTATTTTGCTCATATTTGTCAAATTGTTCTAAAATTGAATACAATTTTGTGTTGCGCATTTCAGAAGTTTTTTTGTATCTTCGCGTTGTAAAAGTATTTCAAGTTTCGGAATACAACAAGAACGATAAAAACTTTTTCACATTTTGTGTTTTTCCCTTTTTAATATTTACACGATTTAGGAAGATTTTAAGCAGTTTTTCGCACGAATAAAAGCAATGAAAAAATTCACAAATGTGAGAAGGCTAACAAATTAGCATTAGTCCACGATTTTTTTAGTATAGCAATGAAAATCCACGAACCATGAATGTATTTCTACCAAAGCAATTGTTACTCTGTTTACTGCTGATGGCTTCCATCCATCTTTGGGGGCAAAACTCGACGAAGACCTTATCCACTTCTTCTGGACAGACCATCCGGGATACCTTTGAGTCTGCTGCTGGTATACCTATTTTGACAACTAATATTCTTAACTATGGCACTGCCAGGTTGTCGAAGGTTTCAACAACTAAGTATGAACTTATTTACACAGCTAATAGTAATGTTGTTGGTACCGAGACACTTAGAATCCAACGCTTTACTTGTTCGTTCTGCACCGGATTTATTACATATACCATCAACGTCCGGGAAAATCGAATTGTAGCCAATCAAGATTATACCTTCACCGCCGAAAACACACCTATCTCTATCAATGCAACTGGAAATGATACCAGTAGTGATGGCGTGCGCAAGATTACTGCCATCCCACTGACCAATAACGGGACGGCTACTATTAGTGGGAACACTATCCAGTTTACACCAACGCCTGATTTTGAAGGGATTGCATATATCAATTATGTGATTTGCAATAGCAACGGCTTGTGTGATAATGGAACGATTACGGTACAAGTGTTGGGTGCTAATGCCAATAAGAGTGATACGCTGCGGGTGTTTACCAAAAAGAATAACGCACAAGTTATTTTAATTCCAAATACGTTTCAGGTATCTACCAATCCCGCGAACGGTTCTTACAGCACGAATGGAGATGCGCCAAAGTACACGCCGAACCAAGATTTTGCCGGTACCGATTATATCCGCCTCAACAAAGGAAGTGTAACCAAAACGGTAGAAGTCGTGGTGCTGGATGCTGCTACCAATATTCTGGCATTTGATGATGAAGCGTTTACTACGCCTGCGGAGCCGGTGGAAGTGAATGTGTTGGAAAATGATTTGTACAAAGAAGCATCGGGTTGTTTCAGCATACAAGACCAGCCTCAATATGGACGCATTGAAGAAGAGGGTGGTTTAGTGACTTATTATCCATCGGCAGATTTTAATGGGGTTGACTGGTTTACTTACTCGGTGAATGCGCCAGGTTGTACCAATCAAGCAGAAGTAGCGACCGCCTATATATATGTGGGTAATTTTGAGCCTGCTGCTACGAAGTACAGAATGTACACGCCTAAGAATACGCCTTTGGCGATTGATAATGACGTGCCAGTTTCTAATTTCAAATATAAAATCAATGACCAAGGAGATTTGGGTACGGTGGTGATATTAGAAAGTGGACAGGATACGCTCATTTTGGGACAAACAATCATAGGTGATAACACTATCCTTTATATACCAAATTTGAATGTAACTTCCGGTTTAGACGAATTTGAAGTCAGCTACTGCGTGTTCGATGCGGACAATCAGTGTTCGTATGAAAAATCTATTAAGATAGAAGTTCAGATTTTGGATATTAACGTGCCGCTTACAGAACGGTGTACTCGAGATTGTATTTGGGCTGGCGATACCAATTTGGATGGAATTGTGGACATCAAAGATATTCTTCCTTTGGGCATTGGAATGGGTTCGGTTGGTCCAATACGTACTGTGGCTACCGCTGCATGGTATGGACAGCGCGGAAATGATTGGGCTGCGAATGCATCGCTCAATGTCAACGCTAAACATTTGGATACCGATGGTAGTGGGGTAGTAACGGCTTCGGATACAGTCGCTATTAACACCTACTATGGAAATACGCATGGTTTAAATTCAGTTAGACCTGTATTTTATAAATATGATATTGCATTAGGTGGAGATGTAGAAGTGATTCCGGGTGATTTGGTAGAGTTAGATTTAGTGATGGGAAGTGAGGAAAATCCTGCTGTTGATGTCTATGGTTTTGTTTTCCCATTTGAATATAACCCACTTGTTTTTGACCCAGCGAGCATTGCTATTGACTTATCTGGCTCCAATTGGTTTGGATATAATTCGCCGATTTTATCCATGTCCAAAAATAACCAGGAAGGATTAATAGAAGCTGCTATTACGCGCACAACTGGGGTGGCTGCAAGTGGAATTGGAGAGATTGGAAAAGTAAAATTTGTTGTTAGAGATGATATTGCAGGGTTTCATCTAGGAGATGAAGAGATGACCATTGAAGTTGGTAGAGGCTTATCAGTTGGTTCTAATAGTGCTGGTCAATCTTTTGGTATCAATGTAAAGCCTATTCAAATTCATATTGTACAAAAAACGAAAGAAGAAATAAAAAATACGCCGCTGACAGCAGATTTATTAAAGGTGTATCCGAATCCAACGCAAGACCTGTTGAATCTGCATTTGAATGGTGGGCAGGAGTTTGAAAGTGTGGTGGTGTACAATTTAACAGGGCAAGTGGTCTACAATGTGAATGGCTTGCAAACCAATCGCGCACAAATCAACGTAAGTAATTTACAGGATGGTTTGTATATTGTTAGTCTGAAAGGCGCAAAAGGGACGGTGAATAAGAAATTTGAGGTGATTCGTTGATTATATGCCAATTTGCTGATGTGCTAATTTGCCAACGACGCTATGCACATGGGCAAATAGAAAGCTAGGTAATAATTTATTTTAACATTATTTTAAAAAGTCATACTATTTCAGAAGCACAAGACGTTTCTAACAGACTGAATTTTATTGCTTTATTTATATTCGTGGAATTATAATCATTGCTAGTGAGTCGTCCCGCCAGTTGGCGGGGACGGCTTTTTTTTGACGTTTGCCAAACAAGTTTGGTACTTACTCATCCATCGCCTGTTCCAAATCTGCAATTATATCTTCTACATTTTCAATGCCTATAGAAAGCCGTACCAATCCATCCGTGATACCATGTTGTAGGCGAATCTCTCTTGGGATGCTGATGTGGGAACTGGAAGCAGGGTGCAGTACCAATGTGTCTACATCGCCGAGGGTAGGGGCGAGCGTACAGAATTGAATTTTATTCATAAATCCGATACCTGCCTGCAAGCCGTCTTTTAACTCAAAGCTGAGCATACCGCCGAAGTCGCGCATCTGCCGTTTTGCAAGCTCGTGGTCGGGGTGGGAGGGGAGTCCGTTATAATTAACTCGTGCTACTTTTGGGTGATTTTCTAAAAACTGGGCGATTGTCATTGCGTTGCTGCTGTGGCGGTCCATGCGGAGTTCGAGGGTTTTTAATCCATTGTTCAAAAGCCACGCTTCCCATGGGCTACAATTCGTGCCCACTAATTTCATCGCTTGCCAGATTTTGCCGTCCATGCGTTCGAAATCCTTACCAACTAACGCACCGGCGATGGAGTTGCCATGCCCATTCAAAAATTTCGTGGTAGAATGGACAATGAAATCCACTCCAAATCGGAACGGCTGCTGCAAATAGGGTGTACAAAAAGTATTGTCAATAGCGCTAAGGCGATGGTATTTTTTGGCAATGTCGGCTAAGGCGGCGATGTCTACGCAGGCGAGCGTTGGGTTGGCGGGAGTTTCAAAATAAAGCATTCGGATTTTTGGATCTTCTTTGACCAGTTCTTCTACTTGATTTAAATCTTTTAAATCGGTTAAAATCGTCTCAATACCAAGCGGGCGAAATATTTTTGTGAACAACTCGGTGGTGCCGCCATATAGATTGCCTTGCGTCAAAATTTTATCGCCAGACTGTAGTGTACCCATCACGAGTGTAGCAATGGCGGACATCCCTGAACTTAATAAGATTGCTTTTGCATTTAGATTCAAGCCATGTGTTTCCAAGAGTGCAATTTTTTCAGCGACAGTTTCGACGGTGGGGTTGCCGTAGCGGGCGTAAGCGTGTCCTTTTGCTTTGCCGGAAAAAATATCAATTCCTTGGTCAATGGAGTCAAACTCGAACGATGAAGTTGAGTATAGTGGCATAATGTGTGGCTCGGTCGTTTTGAGAAATGGGATTTCATGGACGCAAAGGGAGCCGAAGTTGATTTTATTCATTGTGTTGTGGTGTTATTGTGTTTTAGTTGAAAGGTGCAAAGTTAGAGTTTTGGTACTTAGATTTGAAATGATATTGATTTTAGAATGAAAAGAAGGTGGAATAGCTATGGAAACGTGGGGTGCGTGAAGGATAGGAGCGGTATGCCACAGCGGGTTTGGGGAGTGGGATGGCGTGGCATGAGAGCGGATAGCCTGACCCCGCCTTCGCCCTTCCATAGATATGGCATACTTTTAAAGTTCGCCATATCTCGGTAGGCGGCGGGGGCACGCTCAAAGAATTATTTAAGTTGTTATTGTTGAAGTAGAAAAGATGCTGTATTTTTGTTAACATGGAGGAGGCGTAAAAAAGATGGCTTGGAAAACGGTGAAAATCAACAGGATATGCAGGACGAACGAGTGAATGATGAACAATCGGATGAGTTTTTTGACCATATTGAAATAAAAATTGACCCGAAGCAATCGCCGATTCGGATTGATAAGTTTTTGATGGACCGGATGGAACGGGCGACGCGTAATCGGATTCAGAACGCGATTCGGTCCGGCTCGATTCGGGTGGATAATAAGGAGGTGAAGCCGAATTTTAAGGTGAAGCCTGGGCAGGTGATTTCAGCGGTGGTGCCGCGACCGCCGGGCGAAGGGGTAGGGGTGGTGCCGCAACGGATTCCATTGGATATTCGGTATGAAGATGAGGATTTGTTGGTGTTGTACAAGCCGCCGGGGTTGGTGGTGCATCCGGGTCCGGGGCATCATCGAGGTACCTTGGTGAATGGATTGGCTTATTATTTTGGGAAATATAATGCGCCGATTGTAGAAGGGAATTATCAAGATCGCTTGGGGTTGGTACATCGAATAGATAAAAATACGTCAGGTTTGCTGGTGATTGCGAAGTCGGATTATGCGATGACGCATTTGGCAAAGCAATTTTTTAATCATACTATTGAGCGGACGTATTATGCGCTGGTGTGGGGCGAACCAGAACTGGATGCGGGGACGATTACGGGCAATGTCGGGCGGCATCCGCGATTTCGACAGTTGTTCACGGTTTTTCCAGAAGGGGAATCGGGAAAATGGGCGGTGACGCATTATAAAGTGTTGGAGCGATTATATTATGTGAGTTTGGTGCAATGTAACTTGGAGACGGGGCGTACGCATCAGATTCGGGTGCATATGCAATATTTGGGACATCCGTTGTTTAATGATGAGCGTTATGGCGGTGACCGGATTGTGAAAGGGACTGTTTTTTCAAAATATAAAGAATTTGTAGAGCGTTGTTTTACCCTTTTGCCGAGGCACGGGTTACATGCTAAGTCGCTGGGGTTTGTGCATCCGACGACGGGGGAGCAAATGCATTTTGACTCGGACTTGCCGAAGGATTTTGAGGATGCGTTGGAGGAATGGCGGGGGTATGTGAAAAGTAGAAAAGCTGGTTTAGAAGTTTAACGTTCTTTGTTTGAGGTTTTTTTGTTTGACGTTTCTCTCTTGACGTTGACAATTTTTTGTTTGAAGTTTGAGATTAAGATATTGAGATTGTGATATTTGCTGCGCGATATTTTGATATTTTTTTGACCGTGTATTTATATGAAATTTGATATTGGAATGATGAAATTAGTGGAACGGTTAGATGTGTTGGCTCAGTTGGCGGCGCATTTGAAGGGGGAAGATGAGTATTTGGAGGCGATTATGCAGCGTGTTTCGTATGAGAATCCGTGGTTTACGATAGAGAATCAACAGCGGGCGGTGCAAGCGATTGCGGAAGAAATGCTGGATTTGGAAAAGTTACAAGCGTGGACGGCTCCGTATTTTATTCCAGATTATCCTGAACAGAAGGTGGTTGGGTTAGTGTTGGCGGGGAATATTCCGCTGGTGGGTTTTCATGATGTGTTGTGTGTGTTTGTGTGTGGGCACATCGGGCAGATTAAATTATCGGATAAGGATTTTTATCTGTTGCCGTATTTGTTGAAATTGCTGGAGAGATATGATGCACGGACGGCTGCTTATTTTCAAATTGTGGAATTTTTGAAAGATTTTGATGCGACGATAGCGACTGGTAGTAATAATTCGGCGCGTTATTTTGAAGCATATTTTGGCAAGTTGCCGCATATTATTCGGAAGAACCGGACGGCGGTGGCGGTGCTGACAGGAGCGGAGACGCGAGAAGAATTGATGGCATTAGGTGAAGATATTTTTCAGTATTTTGGGTTGGGTTGTCGGAATGTGTC
>CAZJXN010000131.1:0-1807 GCA_964549655.1 uncultured Saprospiraceae bacterium | reverse complement strand
CCGGCGTTGGCGGATTATGCGGATGGGGTAGATACGGTTCAATTTTTGTTGTCGCTTTCATAGAAATAGATGCCAGATTATGAGATGCCAGATGCCAGACGTTACTCTGACAATACCGGCTAAAGCCAGTGGTACATGGATATAATTTTCATTATACATTTATTTTTTACTTGTTACATGACGGGGCTTATTTGGTTTGTACAATTGGTGCATTATCCTTTATTGGGGAAAATTGGCGAGGAAGCTTTTTTGGAATATGAGCGGCATCATCAAAGTCGGACGTTTTGGGTAGTTGGTTTACAGATGGTTATAGAATTTGGGACAGGTATTTGGTTGCTCCTTATACAATCTTACAATCCATTACAATGGGTGAATGTAGGGTTGCTCCTTATAATTTGGAGTTCGACTTTTTTTATACAATCGCCTTTACATACAAAACTGGGAAGGGAATTTCAGGTGGAGTGGCAGCGGAAATTAGTTGCTACGAATTGGGTTCGGACGGTGGCTTGGACGGTACGGAGTGTGATTTTGTTGAGTATGTTGGTGTGAATTTTCACGCAAAGGCGCAAAGTTTTTCTCATCACAGCGTTTCACTGCTTATTATTTACTACTCATTAAATAAGTTATTTACTTGGGTTTCGGTTTGACGCAGTTTTTCTCGGCAGAATTGGATGAGGGTGGCGGCACGGGCGGTTTTGTCTGCCAGTTCGTCAATAGTGATAGCGCCGCTTTCGAGTGCGCTCACGATTTGCTGCAATTCTTCCAATGCTTTTTCGTACGTTAAATTTTCCATTTCTATTCAACTTTACTTATTAACTCGCCATCCTGTAGGCGCGTACGGAGTACGTCACCACTGGTCACCTCTTTTTTTGACCGCACAATGTTACCATTTTTTGAGATTAATGCAAAACCGCGTTGTAAGGTAGCTTCGATAGTCAGTAGTTGCGTAAGTTTTTCTAAGCTATCCAAATTTTGTTTGGCGAATTGGATTTGATATTGATTGAGGCGCGGAATTGCAGTTTGAATGGTATCCAATGTTTGAAAATGAATAGATAGTTGGCGTTGGGATTTAAATTGTAAAGTATTAGACAGATTATTCAGTATTAATTTTTGATTATTGATTTGCTGTGTAATATTAAACTTTAACTGTGTACTCAAATATAAAATAGAACTTTCAAATTGCAAATTATAATTTATAACATAATCAGCTACTGCGGTGGGCGTTTTCAACGAATGATAAGCAACTAAGTCTAAAACGGTTTCATCTATATCATGTCCGATACCCGCAAAAACTGGAATAGGAAGGTTAGCAATGGCTTTACAAATATTAAAATTATCAAATGCGTTCAAATCTAATCGTGCGCCGCCGCCGCGAATGATGACGACACAATCAAAATTTTCTTTGGTTTTTGTAATGGCTTTTAATTGCTTTATCATTTCGGGTTCCACCAACTCGCCTTGCATCGCGCTTTGGAAAAAAGTAAGTTGAAATTGATAGCCGTGCGGATTTTGTTGCAAATGTTGTTGAAAGTCCTGATAACCGGCGGCGCGTTCGGAACTGACGACCGCAATGCGTTGTAACACAATGGGAAGCGACAATAATTTTTGTTGTTGTAATAAGCCTTGCTGTCGCAGTTGCTCAATCGTTTGGCGGCGTTTTAATTCTAATTTTCCTAATATATAACTTGGGTCAATATCTTCAATTACTAATTTCAAACCGTATCGCTCGTTAAAATCTATTCGTGTTTTCAGCAGCACCTCGGTTCCTTCTTGCAATAAACTATCTAATGTTTTGCCAATTTTTTTT
>CAZJXN010000130.1:10873-15195 GCA_964549655.1 uncultured Saprospiraceae bacterium | reverse complement strand
TCATTAAATCAGACCGCTAATTCTTTTTTTACCTTAAATTCCAAAAACATGAAAAATAGAAACATCAACTTTCTTATTGGCATTTTTTGCATGACGTGTACCGCCGCGTGTGCTCAGGAAGAACGCGTGCAACCTATTGACGACAAGATTTATGAAGCCTGCTGTGGCGCGGAGCCGGTAGAGTTTACGAATAAGGATGCGTATATTTTTGTAGCCAATGCTTTTACCCCCAACGGAGATGGTATCAATGATCTTTTCTATCCCATCGTTAATGAAGGGGTATTGGAGGTGATAGATTTTGTAATCTACACTGCGGAGGGAGACACTGCTTTATTTGACCGACGTACTGTTGATTATAATAATATAAAAGAATATGCCTGGAATGGACTTCGATATGATGGCGCTGTACATAAAGGACCCTTTAAATACAGTATGCGGGTGGTGCTAAAAAGTGGCGGATTGTTGAAAGTAGAAGGCAAAGCTTGCCGCATTGTATGCGAACCAGATGCTGCTATTTTCAAAGCAAAATTAGGCTGTTTTTATCCCGTGCAGGCAAGTACGAGTAGAAGGCTGGATATTTCACTGCCCAATAAGGAAAGTGGCTGTTTTAGGTAGAACAGCCAAGTCATAAAAAGTAAACTATTAAAAGTTGTTCATATTTTGACGCGGGCTATAGAAAGGAATGGCTCGCGTCCTTTTTTGTGCCCCGTAACCCCGCAAATTTTTGACTTGCCTTTTTTTGGGAAATACGAACCTTATGGAGAATGTTGCAAAAGAACCCTACCTTTGCAGCGCCATGAGAGTTTTTTATGACCTTACGAATTTGCCTACTTTTCGCAACGCGGTGGTGACCATCGGCTCGTTTGACGGGGTGCATGGTGGGCATCAAAAGATTTTGGAACAAGTGAATAACTTGGCGCGTACAGTGAATGGTGAGAGCGTCGTTATTACTTTCCATCCACACCCGCGACAGGTTATTTACCCGCAAGATGATACGCTACGCTTATTGACAACTTTAGCGGAAAAAATTGATTTGCTAAAAAGATATGGTATTGATAATGTGGTCATTGTGCCATTTACAATAGAATTTTCGCAGATTTCAGCAGATGAATATATTGAAAAGTTTCTGGTAGAAAAGTTTCGTCCAAAGTGTATTGTGATTGGCTACGACCATCGGTTTGGGTTGAATCGGCAGGGCGATATTCATTTTTTAAAATGGCATTCCAAAAAATATAATTATGAAGTAATAGAAATTGAAAAACAGGAAGTAGATGCAATAGCGATTAGTTCGACCAAGATTCGCAATGCACTGGAAAAGAGCGATACACAAACAGCAACTCAATTATTGGGACATTATTACACCTTGAATGGAACGGTCGTAGAAGGACAAAAAATTGGGCGTACGATTGGTTTTCCAACGGCAAATGTAGAAATAGCACAACGAGAAAAGTTGATTCCACCGGATGGAATTTATGCAGTGCGCGTGACGCATGAGGGGAAATTTTATAATGGAATGCTTTACATCGGTACGCGACCTGTATTAAAAGAATATAATAATCGAACCATTGAAGTAAATATTTTTGATTTTGACAAAGAAATTTATGGAGATACTTTACAGTTAGAATTGATAGATTTCTTGCGAGACGATTTACCGTTTGCAGGTTTGGAAGCATTGAAAAACCAGTTAAAAAAAGACAAACAGGACGCTCAAAGCAAGTTGAATGTGATTTTAAAAAATAATACCCCGACTGCCATTCAAACAGCGATTGTCATTTTAAATTATAATGGAAAAAAATATTTAGACCAGTTTTTGCCGATTGTAATAAAAAATAGTCAGGAAGCAGTCGTAATAGTGGCGGACAATGGCTCGACGGATGATTCGGTGGCTTTTTTGAAGAAAATTTATCCTGATATTCGTCTGCTTATTTCAACTATAAATCATGGCTTTGCTGGTGGGTATAATGTTGCATTACAACAATTACAAACGGAAGGTTGGAAATATTATGTGTTATTGAATTCGGATGTGGAAGTGACGCAAGACTGGCTGACTCCCATTATAAAACTATTGGAAAGTGACCCTACAATTGCCGCTTGTCAGCCGAAAATCCGAGCATATTTACAGCAAACGTATTTTGAATATGCAGGAGCAGCAGGTGGTTGGTTGGATGCACTGGGGTATCCGTTTTGTCGGGGCAGGATTTTTTCGGTGACGGAAGCAGATGAAGGGCAATATGATAAAGCACAAGAAATATTTTGGGCGACGGGTGCAGCGATAGTGATTCGAGCAGATTTGTTTCATGCGTTGCAGGGTTTTGATGCGGATTATTTTGCGCATTTGGAGGAGATTGATTTGTGCTGGCGCTTGAAGCGGGCGGGTTATAAAATTATGGCAGAACCCAAGTCGTTGGTATATCATGTCGGCGGCGGCACACTGGCTTACAATACGCCGTTTAAAACGTATTTAAATTTTAGAAATAGTTTGTATACGTTATTGAAAAATGAATCGGTTGGGAGTTTAATTTGGTTATTGCCGATGCGGTTTGCGTTGGATGCGGTCGCAGGATTTTTATTTTTAACGGAAGGGAAATTCGAGCATTTTAAAGCGATTATTCGAGCGCACTGGACGTTTATTCCCAATTTTTGGAAGTTTTTTAAAAAACGTAAGGTCATTCAAAAACAGATTGAAAAGATTCTAATTGGAGATGCTACGGTTTGGGAAGGGCGGTTTCGGGGAAGTATTGTGTGGCGATATTATTTGAGGAAGCGTAAGCGATTTCGGGATCTGTAATTTTTCATATGCTATTTTTTGTTTATTATTTTACTTCACTTATAACGTAATTGGAACGCCCCGACCAAAGTCGGGGACGCGGATTGGGCGGATTTTTGCGGATTTTTACGCTCTTTACTACGCTCGCTGCATTTTTCATCCCGCTGTATGGCGGGACAAAGGCGCAGAGTTTTTGTTGCCGATTATTGACGTGCGAGACAAAAACACTTTAACACTCAAACACTTTAACACAATCTATGAATGAAATTAAAAATTGATATTATACACGAGGATGAATCTTTAATTATTGTAAATAAACCGGCGGATTTATTGACAATTCCTGACCGATTTGATGCCACGAAGCTAAGTCTTATTAAATTGCTTTCAGAATATTACACAGAAAAAATCTGGATTGTGCATCGCCTCGACCGAGAAACGAGTGGTATTATTTGTTTTGCAAAAACGGAAGACGCGCATCGGAATTTGTCGCAACAGTTTTTTAATCGGACGGTAGATAAGATTTATCTCGCGTTGGTGGATGGAAAACCGAATCCTGAAATGGGGACGATTGATGCACGGATTGGTCCGCATCCGACATTGCCGGGGAAAATGATTGTGAGCCGCATCGGAAAAAAAGCGATTACAGATTATAAAGTGATAGAAATTTTTAAAGCGTTCTCGCTGGTAGAAGCCAATATTCATACGGGTCGAACGCATCAGATTCGCGTACATCTCAAACATCTGGGACATCCAATTGTGGTAGACGCATTGTATGGGAAACGAAGCGAATTTTTCTTGTCGGAGGTAAAACATCGGAAATATCAATTGGGGAAAGAACAGGAAGAACGCCCGCTCATGTCGCGCACGGTGCTCCACGCGCATCAACTTACGATAGACCACCCGCTCACGGGCGAACGGATGGCTTTTTCAGTGCCGTTGCCGAAAGACTTTCAGGCGGTGCTGAATCAATTAAGAAAATGGGGAAGTTAGGATATTGTGATATTGTGATATTGTGAATAATAAAAAAGGCTACTTCCGATACATCGAAAGCAGCCTTTTCTTATTTCAAATTTCAGATTTTACATTTGTTTTAATTCTTCATTACTTTCAGCACTTTTACATCAATCTTGCCGTATTTCACTTTTACAAAATAGGCGCCTGCCGGTAGCGCAGAGAGGTCAATTTCCTGCCGAGTTGCGTCTTTTGGTGCTTGGATGGTTTGTAGAATCGTGCCGTTGGAGTTGACTAATTGGAATTCTACGGTATCGTTCAAAGAGTCGAAAATTTCCACCGTTAGGCGGTCCGTTGCTGGGTTCGGATAGTAGTGCATGAGTTCGGAATTGGCGTACATGACCACTTCTTCTATTTCAGAAAGGGTCTTTTTACCTTGTGCATCTACTGCCATGACGCGGTAATAATTCCAACCTCGCTTGGGCGCTGCGCCGATGTGTTCATATTCGTGGAAGCCGCCGCTCGTGCGTTTGGGCGTGAGTATCTGACCGATTTGTCTGAACTCCGTTCCTTCTGCCGAGTGCTCTATGACGAATTGGTAATT
>CAZJXN010000130.1:0-10773 GCA_964549655.1 uncultured Saprospiraceae bacterium | reverse complement strand
GTCACATTTGGAATGCCCGGCTCGCCTATATCCTGAATGCCGTCTCTATCATTATCCAACCAGACAAAGTCGCCAATAAGTGCCGGACCTTTGATGTCAATCGAACAGGAAGTCGTACAGCCACTTGCATCGGTCACGGTCACGCTGTAAGTGCCCGTTTGTAATTTTGTAACCAGATTCGTAGACTGACTATTGCTCCACTGATAAGTATAAGGTGCAGTGCCGCCCGTGACGACGACTTGTGCCGTGCTGTCATTGACCAATGTAATAGAACAGGAAGGTTTTTTGAATGCAGTTAAAACGACAGAACCCGTTGCGGTACAGCTCTTCGAATCAGTTACGGTCACGGTATACGTGCCTGCGCCTACATTGGTGAGGGAAGCCGTGGTTGCATTATTGCTCCATTTGTACGTGTAAGGTCCCGTGCCGCCTGAGACTGTTGAGCCAATCGTGGCGCTATTGCTGTCCTCGCAAGTTCCTTTTGTAATATTGACAGCGACGGTCAGATTGGTCGGTTGATTGATAGTAACCGTGCCAGTTGTAGCACATTCATTGGCATCTGTTACGGTTACGGTATAAGTTCCAGCCGTCAAACCTGTAATGGTAGGTGTGCTGCCGCTATTGCTCCAAGCATAAGAATAAGGGGTTTTACCACCCGAAACCGTTGCCGTCGCAGTGCCTGTGCCTGTGTTACAACCTGCGTCCACTTTGGAAGTTTGCAAGGTAAGTTGTGGAGATTGTGTAATGGTTATCGTCGCCGTTTTTGTACAAAAATTCGCATCCGTCACCGTCACGGTATACGTACCCGGCGATAGATTTGAAATCGCAGCCGTTGTTGCATTATTGCTCCATTTGTAAGTGTAAGGACCGATACCGCCAGAAGCAGTCACCGAAGCGGTGCCGTCATTGCTACTAAAGCAATCAATATCTGAGTCTGTGGTTGTGATATTTAGTGCAGTTGGCTGCGTGACGTTGAGGGTTTGAGAGAGTTTACAGCCATTTTTATCCGTCACGGTTACAGTGTAAGTTCCTGCGATGAGGTTTACAATTTCAGCTGTTGTCTGCCCACTACTCCAAGCATAAATATAAGGAATAGTGCCACCTGTGGCTGTCGCCAGAATACTCCCTGAATTATCGCCATTACACAAGACGTGTCTTTGCACAGCAGTTACAGAGAAATCAGATACCACGGTGACTAGTGTTTCTTTCACCGCGCTGCAACCATTGGCATCCGTAACGGTGACGCGATACGTGCCGGTCACTAAATCCTCAATTGTGTTGACAGTTGCGCCAGTATTCCAAACAAAAGTATAAGGTGCTTTGCCGCCCGTTGCGCTTGCAGTTGCCGTACCTTCATTTTCTGAACCACACACCACTGCGGTCGCATTGATGGTAATATTTAAAGCGGGAGCTTGGAGAATCGTATCTGCACCAATAGCCGTACAGCCGCTGGCATCCGTCACCGTCACTTTGTAAATACCCGCACTTAAATTGCTGATAGCAGCCGTTGTTGCAGTGGTATTCCAAAGATAGGTGAAAGGAGCCGTACCGCCTGTCACCGTTGCATTTGCAGTGCCAGTGTTAGCACCGAGGCAGACTAAATCTGTGGCAGTTACTTTTACAAAAACCGGTGGTGGCGAGGTGATAATTACAGCATCTATTTTGGTACAACCTCTGGCATCCGTCACCGTCACCTGATACGTGCCTGCGCCGAGATTGCTGATGGAAGCTGTTGTTGCATTGTTACTCCATTTGTAAGTATAAGGTGCTACGCCTGAGGTAACTGCCACATTCGCTGTACCATTTCCACCACCGCAATTTGTTGCATTTTGCTTGGTTACAACAATCGTTAGATTAATTGCTTCTGCCACGGTAAAAGAACTATTTGCTTTACAGCCAACAAAATCCGTGACGGTCACGCTGTAAGTACTGGGCGTTAAATTAGTTATGGTTTGCGCGGTCGCGCCATTGCTCCAAGCAAAAGCATAAGGTGGAACGCCGTTTCCAGGATTGGCAGTAATCGAGCCATTATTTAAATCAGGACAACTTTCGCCATTACCGGAAACGGTCAGCGTCAGTTTTGACTTTGGTTGTAAGGAAATAGACTTAGTCGCTGGGCAACCTTTGTTATCTGTCACGGTCACGGTGTAAGTGCCTGCGCCTAAGCTGGTAATGGTCTGCGCAGTAGCACCCGTGTTCCAAGTATAGGTGTAAGGCGGATTCCCACCGGTCGCATTTGCAGTGACAATACCTGAATTATCGCCGACACAAGTGGGCTGAGTTCCAAGCAATGTGACGACAATCGGTGCTTTGTTTGCCACCGTTGCCGAGGCGGAAGATTTACAGCCATTTTTATCCGTCACGGTCACGCTGTATGTGCCGGGCGCAAGATTATTGATGGTTTGGGTCGCGCCGCCGTTGCTCCACTGATACGTGAAAGGCGCTGTACCACCAATTGGATTCGCCGTGACGCTGCCATCCTGCCCATTCGGACAAGTGACACCCATCGCTACTGCGGAAAGGTTGAGAGGAGTAAGATTGACCGTAATACAAGCGATGGCACCGCAAGAATTTTGATCGGTCAACGTGACGCAATACGTGCCTGAAGTCACGGAAATCGTCTGCGAAGTCTGATTGGTCGTCCAATAATACCGATACGGAGGCGCGCCGCCGCCACCCACTGCGGCGAGTGTAAATGGACTCGCACAAGCCGCCGAAGAAGTGATGGTAGCCGATACCAACAGCGGTTGGTTAATCACAATGTTCTGAATTGCCGTAGTGCCTGCGGCATCTCTCACTGTCACAGTGTAAGAACCTGCTGGGATGCCATCTAACTGCGCCACGGTAGCGCCCGTGTTCCAAGTGTACGTGTACGGTGCGACGCCGCCGCTTACCAACGCTTTCACTTTACCGGTGGGCAAACCAAAACACGTGGGTTCCTGTACATTGAAAGTGATGGTTAATTGCGCATACATGACTTGAGCCGCCGTCAAGAACAGCGTCAACAATAGTAAGTGTCGGATTTTTTGAAGATAATTTTTCTCCAAACCGTTGAATTTGTGTAAACGTAAATTTTTAGTCATAGCAAAGGTATGATTTGTTGATTAGTGGAATAATGCTTTTTTTTAACAGGCAATTGGATGATGAATCTTTTTTTAGGAGACTGTTTAATAGTCGCTTATATATACAAAAAGTAGGTCAATGCACAGCATTTGCAGCTACACATTGCATGAAAAAGCGAACTTATAAAACGCACACCTAAAAACGGGGCGAATCTGGATTGTAAAATAGCCAAGCTCTAAAGCAGTAGACAGTTAATAGCCTGCCAACACATTGACAACCAATAAGTTAACGTTGCTCACTTACTTAAATGTCCTTGAAATTGAAACAATGGTAAATCATGACAGCGCTCGTGTCAAATTTTGTTAGTTTGTAGAAGGGTACAAATTACAGCGTGTAAAAACCAAAAATAGGTTTTTTAATTGTTAGCATGAGAGCGGCAGGGTAGAAAAAAAGTCACTCTTCTGTGTATTAATTATACGGCTGCAAATAAACGCTTTTTTTGTCAAACAAGCAATGGAAGTATAAAAACTATTCTACTTTGTTTTTACACCCCATAGAACACCTATGTTTTTAGGGGTCTCGTATGTTTGTGTAAAGAAGTAATAAAGGCTGTACATCGCCAATAAATAAACAACCGTTCCGCTACACTAAATGTGTTAGAATAAAAATAGAACGATTAACTTTGCGCAAACGCTATTTATGAAACTGCTTCGCACCTCCCTTTTTTGTACGTTTTTTCTATGTTTGCTAATGAGCTGTCAGTATGACCGCAGCTCGAATACGACGGATGTATCAGACCAACAATTTGCTGATACTGCTGGCAATGGCAAAAAAGACCCCGACATTGCCGAAGATTATATCAATACGAATCGCGTGATTTGGCAAAAGCCAGATTTGATTATTGATTTGTTGGGTGATTTGGAAGGAAAAACGGTGGCGGATATTGGCGCTGGGACGGGTTTTTTTGCGTTTCGGATGGTGTCCAAAGCGAAAAAAGTGATTGCCATAGACATTGATAAACGGTTTGTAAATTATTTGGACAGTATTAAAGTGTTAGAATTGCCGGAAAATCTGCAAGCGAAACTCGAGCCGCGCCTCGCTTTCGCAAATGACCCGAGCTTGAAGCCGGGCGAAGTTGACATCATTCTGATTGTTAATACGTTTATGTATATTCCCAATCGTACAGACTATTTGAAAACGCTGCTAAAAGGACTTTCCGACGGCGGCAAATTGATTATTGTAGATTTCAAGAAAAAACGCACCCCAATCGGTCCGCCAAACGAAATGCGGTTGCCCATCCACGAAGTCGAAGAAGCATTATATGTAGCTGGTTTTCAAAATATTACAACTAACGATACGGCGCTTGATTATCAGTATTTTGTAATAGCGGAGAAATAAATCAGTGGGCAGTAGGCAGTGGGCAGTGGGCAGTGGGCAGTAGGCAGTGGGAAACAAGATAACAGGAAGATAAAGTTCGAATGATGTATTAAAATATTTTACGACTGTCTATCAAGCCGTTAGCGACTGCCCACTGCCCAGTGATCTAATCCACCCACCCTTCCGGTCGTATCAATGTACGGTGAAACCCTTCCACACATTTCGCCTGCGCCAGTGGAATGCTTGTAAACGGTCTGGGGTCACCAATATTTTTAGGCTTTATGCCCGGAATCTCTTGTTGTATATCAATATTAATAATTTTATGTCGAGATGAAAACACATTAAAAACACCTAAAATTTTCTCTGTTGGATTACTTACGTTGTAAATATTGGGACTGAACCGAGTTTGTGGAGGGATGTCGAAAACCGAACCGACATTTTGAGTTTGTGTTTCTAACGATTGCAAATAAGCAAATACGGTAGGCGTGATGGCGCGCTGCTCCACCCGTAGGTAGTAATACTTATACGGCGGCACAGCAAAGGGTACGCGCACAACGCGGTGCGTCAAAGATTTTCCATCACGCAGTCTGTCTGCCTGCACGATTATGCGGGTATTGTATCGAATATTCCAACAATCATACGGTGTACAAGGATATAACACCTCCCTTCCATTTTCTTCCATAACGGCACAGCTCAGGCTGCGCTCATAATGCACCCAATCCCACTGATAGTAGTTGTCTTGACCAGCGGGATCAAGCGATTCCACATACACATCAAAACCGTCGTACAATAAATCTTTAGCATCCCGATTCGGCTCGCGGGTATAAATGGGAGTCACGGTATTCAATTCCGGGCAGGAGCGCATCGTTTCCGCATTCGACTCATACGTTTTACCATCTACTTCTACATGGAGCGTATACGTTTGCCCCACAAAGCCTCGGAAAGAAGTATCTATTACGCCATCCGTTTTGAAAAAAAATTGATTCCCGTTTCCATCCAACACATACGCCGTCGCTGTGGGCGGTTTAGGAAATACATAAGCACCTTCTGGGGTCACGTCATCGAGGGTATAAGTCACCAAAACTTTGGCATACGTTTCGGTCAATTCTGCATTGATAAAAATAAATTTTTCTGTATCCGGTAATTCAGATACGTCTACCGGATATTGGCAGGTTGTTGTGAGGCTTATAATTAATAAAGTAAACGCGAGTATTATATTTTTATTCATATTTCGTTTAATTATAAACACTTTTTACTAAACAGAATACTGATTATTATAATAAATAAGATAAATTAAGATTTTATTAAAATAGAATAGTATTAAAACCGCAAACAAACCTAATAATCTTAACAATCAGTGTACTATCCTATTCAAATTTAAAATTATACGTCAACGAAAAAATAGGCGTAGGAAATACACTTACTTTAAACGGTTTGAACGTGGCTAAATCGGGATTGAAAAAGTACGAAAACGCATTTTTGCGTCCGTATAAATTGTAAACTGTAAAAATCCAAGAGCCTTCCCAACGGCGGTCTTTCATGGAAGGATTGAGGATCGTCCAAGCAAAATCAAGCCGATGATAATCCGAGATACGCGCATTGTTGCGGTCGGTGTATACGGGCACCGTGTTGAATTGGTCTCTATAAAAGCTGACAGGCGCGGTGTACGGTCTTCCGGTGCTGTACACGAACGTGAAAGAAATCAAGTTGTGCCGCTCCGTTTGAAAGTTTAATAATACGTTAAGTGTGTGGGGCTTATCTATATTGGTGCGAAACCATTCGCCGTCATTTAATTGCTGTAAAGCTGGGAAGTCGCCGGTAATTTTTTCTAAACTTCGCGCATACGTGTAACTCAACCAACCCGTCATCACGCCTTTCTTTTTATTAATCAGCAATTCCGCGCCATACGCTTTTGCAATACCTTTTAATAATTGCGTTTCTACTACTGGATTGATATTCAATTCTGCGCCCGTCAGATAGTCAAAAATGGAGCGTTGCCAACGATAATACCCTTCGAATGACCATTCCCAAATCCGACTTTCGGTATCATGAAAATAGCCAGCAGACACCAAATCGCTCTGCGCAGGCGGCACGTATCGGTTAGAATTTTTCCAGCGTACATTGGGCAAAGGCGTGGTATTATTAGCAATCTGTTGCAAAAACTGATTCATCCGATTATAACCGATTTTGATAGAATTCAACTCATTTAGTTTATAACGCAAAGCCAAACGAGGTTCAAATCTTGCATAATAGGATTCAACGGTATTATTTCCGATAAATAAAGTATCGGTGATAGAATTCAATGATTTCGGCACTTCTGAGTCAAAAGTCGGCACAGCAATCGGACCCATATTCCAATAATTGACATAGCGAAATCCGATTTCAGCCAACAAATTTTTACTCAATTCATACTCATCCGAGGCAAAGAACGCCACTTCCCATGCCTTTTCTTGCGGCAGGTGCAACTCGCTCACCGATGATTCTTCAAGTGGCGTGAGGTCGGCAGGATTTACATCGTAGCGCGTGACGGTCGCACCCACGTTGATGCGTTGCAAGGGAGACGGCGCATACGTTAATTCCACTTTTCCATTGGTGTAATCCAATTGCGTTTCATAGTCAAATCCGGCTCTCAAATCTTTAGCAGCAGTGGTCGTTTTATAACGCGAACGAACACCTAACACATTGAGATTGAGGGTTTCAGAAAAATAGTGATTCCAGCGCAGCGCAAAATTCGTGTGTCCGTACTCAATATTCGCTTGGCGAGGCACGATGTTAGCAATGCTGAATAAAGTATCAATTCTATAGGAATCATAACTGATGTAACTCGCCAAAGAAATGTTATCCTGACTGGTCGGATTCCATGATATTTTATTTGCAAAATCATAAAACCGAGGCTTGTTATTGGGCAGAGGCTGGTCTGCGCTGGAGGTTACAAAAATGCTATTATAAAATTTAATCAAATACTCATTGAACGAAAAACGGGCGGAAGTCATAAGCGCCAATTTCTCTTTGACCAAGGGAATTTCCGCATGCAAGCGGTTGGAAATCAATCCAATACCGCCTCTCATTTTAAATTTTTCGGTACTTGGTTCGCTCATTTTTACATCCAACACGCCAGCCGTGCGACCACTATACCGCGCTGGAATCGAACCTTTATATAATTGCAATTCCCGAATCGCATCCGTCGGAAATACCGAAAATAATCCTAATAAGTGCGTCGGATTAAAAATCGGCATATTATCCAACAATATCAAGTTCTGCTCCACTGCGCCCCCTCGAATGTTAATCCCGTTTGCGCCTTCGCCTACAGAGGAAATACCTGGCAAGGTTTGTAATCCTCTTAAAATATCAATTTCGCCTGCTGCGGGTGCTATTTTTTCCACCGCTTTCATACTCAATATACTTACGCCCAAAGCTGGCGTTTCCATTGTGCGCCGCGCACTTTGCGCCGTGACCAATACTTCTTCTATTTGAGTGGCAATATTTTCCATTTCAATCAAGAGCAAACTGTCGCCGGTCACCACGAGTCTGCGAGCATAAGGCTTGTAACCCACTACGCTGAATCGCACGGAATGTTCGCCGCACAGCACCGGCACGCGCACTTCTCCTTTTGCATCCGTTGCTTTATTGATTACATTTCCATCCAACTTAAAGGAAGCGTCCACCAGCGGCTCGCCGGTTTCTGCATCCGTCACCTTTGCACGAAAATAGCAGGAAGATTGAGCGGTCAATACGTTGGAAATAGGAAGTAGAAAAAGTAAAAGAAAGAGAGGCAGTACGCCCTTTTTTGTAAAATTCATTCATAGTAGAATATGATGGTGACGCAATGTTTTTGCTGTAACGGAGGAAGTGAGCGAAGGTTAGGTATTGACCACAATGATAAGTGAATTTAGGCAAATAAGTAATGAAGCAATTTAAAATAAATAAATTAATAAATTCAAGGTATTGATTGTCATTGCAAACGCTGGGCGGCGGAATACGGCTAATCAGGAATTGAATCAGATAGTGGATACTTTATTTACTAAATTTAATTCTTTTATAAATAGATTGTAATGAAAGTGTGGTTTCTAATGCGGACAATGGAATGACATCTTCCAAAGAAGTAAAAAATTCCAGTATCCAGCGATTGCCTTCGCGGGTGTATATTTCTACAACGGGTTCAGTTTGAGAGAGGAGCAAATAGTATTGTAAAGAAGGAAGATTGCTGTATTGGCGCAGTTTGTCGCCTCGGTCAATGGATTCGGTGCTGTCGGAGAGTACTTCGATGATTAAAATTGGTTGTGTTGTAGCATAAGGATCCGTATCATCGGTGACAGGCACAATAACCAAATCAGGATAACGATATAATTTAGTATCTACCATGAGCTTTACGTCATGAATAAAAGTTTCAAAGACATCATTATTTAAAGTGTTGTCAAAAAATTTGTAACAATTTCCTGCTATCTTGTTTGCAATTTTCGTTTCTCCAGACATAGCAATCAATTTGCCGTACACATACTCGTGACGAATGTCAGATTTTTTTTCTAACTCAAAATATTCCTCGACCGTATATAATTTTTCTGCTGCTTGAATCATGATTCGACCTTTTTACAAATATAAAGGACTTTTTTGTTTTTAGCAAATTGAAGTTTAGCTTTATGCAAGTTGACGGGTTCGTAAATGCAAGTCGCGCCGTATCCGACGAGATAGATGTAGTATTGTATAAAATTTTACTACATTTATATTTAATAATCAGTATTTTGATTATTTTTACTTTGCCCAAGATTTCTACCCGCTCCCTTATCCCAAAAAATCAGTGTCCTATTAGCGGATCCTACCAAAAATTTGTGCATTTTTAGCGACTCTTTTTAAATGGTAAAACACACTTTTTGTATGAAACGAATCAACCTCCTATTCCTCCTATTGCTGCCGCTCTTTGCTTGCGCGCAAAGCACCGGTAAAGTTATACAAGGCAAAACGTTGAAAAGCACTGCGCTGGGCAAAGACGTGCGTTACAATGTGTATCTGCCTGCTGATTATGCAACTTCTGAGCGCACCTATCCGGTGGTTTATTTGCTGCATGGCTATGGCGATGACGATACGGGCTGGGTACAATTTGGCGAGGTGAATCGCTATGCGGACGAAGCCATTGCTAACGGCGATATTCCACCGATGATTATTGTAATGCCCGATGGTGGGGTGAGTTGGTATATCAATTCATACGATGGTGCTACAAAATATGAGGATTTTTTTATTAAAGAATTTATGCCTGCTATCGAAAAAACGTATCGCATCAAGGCAGAAAAACGCTATCGAGGTATTGCTGGTTTGTCCATGGGTGGATATGGCACGCTGATTTACGCTTTGAAATATCCTGATTTATTTTCGGCGGCGGCGCCATTGAGCGCAGCGGTATTTGAAGATGAATCCATATCCACGATGCCTGATGCGAATTGGGACCGCACGTTTGCACAATTATACGGCAAGGATTTGAAAGGAAATGACCGGCTCACGAAAGCCTTTTATGATAATTCACCTCTGAAAATCGTAGAGACAAAATCGAAGGAAGAATTGAGCAAAGTGCGCTATTGGATTGACTGCGGCGACGATGATTTTTTGATAAATGGCAATTGTATGTTGAATATCGCACTCACGAAAAAAGAGGTGCCACACGAATTCCGCGTACGCGAGGGCGCTCACACATGGACGTACTGGCGCACGGGCATCACGGATGCGTTGGCGTTTATCGGCGATAGTTTTCGGCAGAAGTAACAACCTGAATAGCACAGGTAAATGGAGCATGCTTCATCGGCAAATTAGCATAACTTGTCCCGCATGGCGGGATCAGCAAATTGGCACATTAAATTATATGTCCAAATTCAAACAATCCATTGACCGTTTCTACCCTGAAAATCGAGCCGCGTGGCGTGCGTGGTTGAAAGAAAACCATGCAACTTCACTGGGTATTTGGCTTGTTCATTATAAGAAAAACACAGGAAAACCCGCGGTTACGTAAGGTATTTTGTGGTGGATAGAAAGTGCCAAGCGACCAGAAACGCGGCAGAAACGAATCGAACAAACGGTCGCAATGGCAGCGCAAAATAAGCGAGCGCAGTTTGATAAAATGTAATATTTAAATCACGACTGTCGAGCTACTGCAACAATCGCTATTCCAATAAAAACAAAAATAATAAGAACATAGTAAAGTATAAAATATACTATTACAGCTCCTAAAGATGCGACTGCGCCCCGAATACCTGGAGATTGATACACTTTTTTATAAACGATGACGCTGTAAATAAAACCGACATTTCCCACCCCTATTCGAGAAAATAGTATTTTCGATATTGACCA
>CAZJXN010000129.1:0-15284 GCA_964549655.1 uncultured Saprospiraceae bacterium | reverse complement strand
TAACTAACTAAAACACGCAATGGGTTAATACAAGAATTAGCGGTCATTGTAAAGTGACACCCTGCAAAATTGAAAATCCAATGAAACACAAAATATTTGAGCCACACCAAGACTTATCGACACTTGTTAAATGTTATTGGTCATTGGAAAGCCCAAAAGAAAATACACCAACAAGAAACATTATCGTTCCAGACGGATGTATGAAATTGATTTTTCATTATGGAGACTTATACAAACATTACACCGATAACGAAAACAGCATTTTCTTACCGAGATGCTTCTTAATCGGACAACTAACTAAACCGTATAAAGTAGAACCGACAGGAGAAACAGGTACTTTTTTTGTTTGCTTTCACCCAAACGGATTTTTGCCTTTTGCTACCTTTCCGATAAAGGAAATGGAAAATACAGCCGTTCCATTGAAAAAACTGTTTGGAAAAGACGGACAAGAAATAGAACAAAAGATTTTAAACGCCAACACAACTTCGGAAAAGATAAAGCTTATTGAAAAGTTTTTATTCGACCGATTGACTTATAATGAAACCGTTGACCACATTGTAAAATCAACCGTTGAAACTATTTTAACAGCTAACGGACAACTTTCTGTTGATAAGCTTTCCTAACAAAACAATATCAATCGCAGACAATTGGTGCGTAAATTTTCATCAGCCATTGGTATAAGTCCGAAACAACTATCAAAAATCATAAGAATACAAGCCACGCTCAAAACATTGCTAACAAAAGAAATTACAAGCCTTACCGATTTGGCTTACGAAAACGAATATTTTGACCAAGCACATTTTATTAAAGATTTCAAAGAATTTACAGGACTGACACCCAAAGAATTTTACGGAAACCATTTAAAAATGTCTTTGATTTTTGAAAGTACGGATTAGCCTTGTCCCATTTTTACAATTTCAGGTTTCAAACTCACTGTAAATTTGCATTGCAATTTTGCAACAGAAATTAAATAATTTAAAAATGAAAAATGTAAATCCAGTAGGTTGGTTTGATATTTACGTGTCAAATTTAGACCGTGCAAAAAAATTCTATGAAATGGTATTCAACACAGAACTTGTTGACTTACCAATTGAAAGGGGCAAACAGTCACTATTTCCATTTGACCGAGAAGGTCCAAATATTTCGGGTGCATTAGTCGAAAAAGTAGATATGATTGCTAATGGGAATAACACTATCGTTTATTTTGAAACCGTAGACTGTATTGCCGAAGAAAGCAAAATTGAAAAAGCAGGTGGCAAAATTATTAAATCTAAAATGTCCATAGGAGAATTTGGTTTTATATCAATATTTATTGACACCGAAGGCAATACTATCGGACTTCATTCAAGAAATTAAAGTATGGCTTACGACATAAAACTTGTGGACAGAGTAAGAGAATATCTTGCTGAAATACCAAACATAGAAATTGAAGAAAAGGAAATGTTCAATGTTTTAAATTTTATGGTCAATGGAAAAACTTGTGTTTGTGTGCGTGGTGACAATTTAATGTTGCGTTTTGACCCAAAACTGCAAGAAGAACTTGTAGAAAAAAACGGTTACGAAACAATGTTGATGAAAGGCAAGGAATATAAAGGTTATTGTTATATAAATCCAGACGGATTTAAAGACAAAAAAGACTTTGAATATTTTGTAAATTTGTGCCTTGACTATAACAAAATTGCAAAATCATCAAAGAAATTGAAATCGAAACAAAAAACAACGAACCGCTAACAGCGGTTTGGCAATATGGCGGCTGACGTGCTCCGAAGAAACATTTGTGCAAGGTTCAACATTTGTTCTCCGAATGAACATTTGTGCTTCTAGACCGCCACAACGCCAATACGCAAACCGTTAGCTGCAAACCCGCTGGCGCTGGATTGCATCCAGTGCTTGGTTAATAATTTATCGCTACATTACATCCAGCGTTTTCTCAACCGCTCAAAGCCAAAATTTCCTCAAAATTGATTATATTTGTAAAAAAAGATTCCAACCATGACAATGTTAGAAGAAGCGGAGTTATTAAATCGAATTACGACCGACGCGGCTATCTTGCTCGGTAAACCTACCATTCGAGGTACGCGGCTCACGGTAGAGCATTTGCTCAAGGCACTTTCTGCGGGTCTTACGTTGGTAACGTTGCAAGAGGATTATCCTTTCATAGAGCAGGAGGATGTACAGGCATGTTTATTGTATGCGTCGCAATTGGTGGAAAAAGAAAAAGTATATGCAATTGCTTCATAAATGATAAAATTTGTAATGGATGTAGGCGTGGGTAAGAAGGTGGAAAACTACCTTAGGGATACCGGTTATGAAGTAATCAGCATTTTAGATAAAAATCCATCCATGAAGGATACTGATATCCTAAGCATTGCATTGCAAGAAAATGCGATGGTCATTACGATGGACAAAGATTTTGGAGAGCTTGTTTTTCGAGAGCGGCAATTCCATAGCGGCGTTTTATTACTTCGCTTGGAAGATGCTACAGGAGAAGAAAAAGTAACCGTCGTAAAACACATTCTGGAAAACTATGAAGCAGAAATTATCGGTAATTTTTGTGTCTATCAAAATGGAAAATTAAGAATAAGAAAATCAGACTAATTGATTTAAATCATTCATGCGCCATTAAACAATTGGTAAGCCCGCGCCTTCGCCAAGCGCATCAAATATTCCAGCACAAAATAATGGTCTAATTCTGCTTTCTCTTCAGATGTCAAACCTGTTTCTTTTTCTTTCGCCACCAAATCCTCAATGCGCCGATTAGCAGCTTCCGAAGGTCGGAATGTCGCTACTTGCGCGGGATTGGCAGTCGCTATAAAATTGATAATTTCTTCGTGTACCTGCGTGATAAACATTGTGAAAAAGTTTATTCAAAGATACCTATTTTGCAAGGCAAATGCAAATGGTGTTCTTGCGAGGAACTGCGAGAAGCGTGGCAGGAATTGATCAGTTATTTTCAACAAGCGGCGGCGTAGTATGGAATTACAAAAAAGTTATCAATCTTTACTATCTGAAATTGCGGAGACATTGACAGCCGCTAAAGAACTTGCTTTTGTGGCTGTCAATGCGGAGATAATTCTTTCTTACTGGAGCATCGGAAAGTATATCACCGAGTATGAGTTGAAAGGACAAGAAAAGGCAGCGTACGGAAGCCAGTTATATAAAAAATTGGCGGATGATTTGACTTTAAAGTTTGGTAAAGGGTTTAACAGGTCGGGTTTGTACTTGATGAAACAATTTTATGAAGCCTACCCAATCGTCCAGACACTGTCTGGACGATTGACTTGGAGCCATTACACAATACTTTTGGGCGTATCCGATTCATTGGCGAGGCAATTTTACGAAAAGCAAGCCGAAAACGAACATTGGAGTTCAAGAGAATTAAAGCGACAAATTCAATCCGGTCTTTTTATGCGTTTGGGGATGAGTAAGGATAAAGAAGGTGTTTTAAAATTAGCACAAGAAGGACAAGTTATTGCAGGGCCGATAGACATTGTGAAAGACCCATACGTTTTAGAGTTTTTAGGCATTCCAGAAGCGGAACACTTGACAGAGAAAGGGTTAGAGAGCAAGTTGATTAGTCATTTACAAAAGTTCTTGCTTGAATTGGGCAAGGGCTTTTCTTTTGTAAGCAGACAACAGCGTATCACGATTGGAGACCGCCATTTTTATGTGGATTTGGTTTTTTATCATATCATCTTGCGTTGCTATGTACTTGTTGACTTGAAAGTGGGGGAAGTGCAACACGAAGATGTAGGACAGATGAATATGTATGTAAATTACTTCCGGGCAGAACGCAAAAATGAAGGAGATGCCGACCCTATTGGCATTATACTTTGTGCGGATAAACGGGAGGTGGTGGTAGAATACGCACTTGGTGGAATTACTAATCAACTTTTTGTTTCCAAATATCAATTATACTTTCCTGATAAAAAACAATTGCAGGAGAAAATTAATCAAATTCTTGAGACAGATAATGAATAGAAATCGCTCCGACTGAAGTGAATTGTATCCAGTGATTTTTCCACAACGAGCCTTTATCATGAAATCAACCCACCAACGCTGGCTTTTCTCCACCCTCAATGCAGGCTGCATGCTCCTACTGGCGTTGTTTTGGTTGAGCCTGCCGCGCACGTTTGGGGATGAGTCATTCTTTATTAAATGGACGAGTATTGTAAAAAAGTCTTTGCTGAGTATTGATAAAAAACCTTCGCCGAATAGCGTCCTATACGTGGATGTGTCGGGTAGCAAGGCGATTGTGGAAATAGCCGACCCACTCTACGAAGAACCGACCGGATACCATCATGCCGTCATTACAGACCGCGCGCAACTGGCAGCTTTTTTACAAATGGTAACTAAATATGGTAGCAATATTCCCCTTTTTATTATAGATATTAGTTTTGAAAATCCCAGTCCGCAGGATAGTTTATTACAGGCGGCGATGGACAGCTTTCCTTTTCCACTTTTGGGCGCGCGACGCATGGATGATAAACAAAAACTCACGCCGAGCGTCATCAAATTACAAACGGGCGTTGCCAACTACTTGAGTGCCGACAACCAATTTATGAAGTATCCGCTCTTCTTGCAAGACTCGCTTCCGTCGCTGCCGCTCATGGCGTGGGCCGTTACCGAAGGGAAATCATATAGCAATAAAAGACTGTGGCCGCGATTGGATGGACGTAAGAGCCTGCACAAACCCATCATTGATTTCAAAATTCGTCCGTATGACCTCAATACGGGAAACAGAAAAGATACTTCCGGCTATACTTTGCGGGCTATGGGGACTTTGCTGTATGAGTGGACGTTTTGGGAGGAGGCGGATATCCGGGCGCTGTTGAAGGGCAAGACGATTATTTTGGGTGATTACTATGAGGACGAACACGAAACGGTTTTCGGTACGCTGCCGGGACCGCTGATTGTGCACAATGCGTATCTGACGCTGGTGCAAGGCGAAAGTTTGATTCTTTGGAGATGGATATTGTTCTTATATATCTTGTTCTGGTGGATGTCGGCGCGTGCTTTCAAAGAGGCAGTCAATCGGCAAATCGCGAAGAAAGATACTGTAAAGTCTGCGGTGGGACGTATTTTCGTGGACAGTATAGATGAGACGTTTTTTCTGGCATTGGGTACGATTCTTTCCTATTTTTTATTTAATATTCATATTAATATTTTGATATTGCTTATTTATCTGAAATTTGTTTCTTATATTTTGGGGCGTTTTGTTTTTCCAAAAAAGCTATCTAAACCTTCATCCTAAAACCCAACAACTATGAGAACTACTCTGTTTATCATCAGCTTATGCTTTCTATTTAATCGTACGGTCGCCCAAAATTATTACGTCGCTTCTTTACAAGGGGAGGTCTATTACCAAAATAAATTGCTCAAGAAAAAAGACAAGGTTACGCCGAAGGGAAATATCCGATTCAAAAATGCAAATAGTCAGGTCAAACTATCGGGTCCGGGCGGGCTGTACACACTTTCCGCATATATGGGACGCACTTCGGGCAAGGAATTTTTATTGACCTTGAGCAACGAGTTATTTCCCAGTATTCGTCCGATATCAACCACTGCTGCTAGCGAAACGATTAGCTTCTATCCTTCTATACTAAATGAGTGGCTTTTTAATGGAAAATATTACACTTTTTTTGATAAAACAGTGCTGCGCATAGACCCATCCATGACGGCGAATGGGCAAACCATTATATTTTTACACGAAACTGATAAAGGGCTGACCTACCGAAAGGCGGATATCCGGCGAGATTCAATGCTGGTCATTCATAGGAAAAACTTTAATATAAATACAAAAAGTACGCCACAGAGAACCCTCATTTTGCAAATCATCCAACCCGCTGTGTTAGATACCATTGTGTCCAATTACAAAACAATCGCCGAGGTGATTCCATTGGCTGTTTTTGACCATAGCGATTCAACCGATGTTGCAAAATCTCAAGCCAAGAATCAAATCCTGGATGAATTGGGCGCTTGTCGGTTTATCAATAAGCGGGCGTTTATAAAAGATATGCGCTTTCATATTCAACAATGCAAACCCAAATCGCAGTATGAGTTTTTAGAAATATATGAATTTGACGCTTACATTTTTGAAACCTACGGCGGAAAAATATATGAATTGCAGCAAATATTACTGAATGAGTTTGGACTGTCCTACTTGGAGTAAATGGAACAGCTTGAGTAAAGGAAAAGGAGTAACTTAATTTTACAAATACTGCTTCATCCCAGCCGCCACTTTACCATAGAGTCCATCTTGTATAGCAAAAAGACTGTTCGTTACATTGATTAAAACCCCGCGCCGAATAGCAAGTGCTGAAGCACTTAATATTGCTCAATAATTAATTTGTTGGAAAATGAAGCAAGTCGGTAGCACTGAAACACGGGCAAGCTAAATCTTCTCTACCTTCCAAATTTTTTTAACTTATTTTATTTTTAATTCTAAATTTTCCATTACCTTTGCAATCCTTTATAAAATGCAGAGTTATGCCAAAGATGAAAACGCATTCCAGTGCGAAGAAACGCTTTAAAGTGACGGGCTCGGGTAAAATCAAGCACCGCTCCGCGAATACCTCGCACTTGCTGCGCTCCAGAAGTAAGAGGCGCAAGAACCGCTTAGGTCAGGACACTTTCGTAAGTGAAGCCGATTACAAGCGCGTCAGAGCCTTATTAGTGATCTAATTTTTTTAACGAGAACACAGGAATAAAGTGTTTGGAGGTTTAAAAGTTTATAATTTGGAGGTTCGCTAACTACCGAACCACAAACGTAAAACTTCAAAACTTTCAACCCCTGTGTTGCACTAAAAACAAGTAAAATATGCCACGTTCGGTCAACGCGGTCGCCTCCAGAAAGCGACGCAAGAAAATTTTGAAAGCAGCGCGCGGCTATTTCGGAGCCCGCCGTAATGTTTACACGGTAGCAAAAAACGCCGTTGAGCGTGCGATGCGCTACGCCTACGAACACCGCAAGCTGAAAAAACGCGCTTTCCGCCGCCTGTGGATTGCCCGTATCAACGCGGGTACCCGAATGCACGGCATCTCCTATTCCAAATTTATTCATCAATTGTCCCAAAGTGACGTACAGCTTAATCGAAAAGTATTGGCGGATTTAGCGATGAATCATCCAGAGACGTTTGAGGCGTTGGTGAAAGGGGTGCAATAAAAAGTAGGCAGTTTGCAGTTGCCAGTAAGCAGAAAAGGGAATTGACGCGCGTCAGTTCCCTTTTTTGATTGATGTTTACGACGGCTTGTATTCATTCCAATATTGAGTAGGGGTCACTATTTTTATTCCTCTAAATTCATCAAAAGTGAAATCATTTGTATTGCCAGTGATGATGAAATCTACCTCTGCAATGACTGCCAATTCTAAAAACTTGTTGTCTGATAAGTCCTTTATAATTTCAATTTTTTCTTGCGGTTCAAATTCTAAACCAAACTCATCCAAATAGCTCAAGATAATTTCTGTGTTGCGCGAAAAATCTTTAATTTTCTGAAATTTATTCCGATTTAGAACTTCCAAATATTCCTGCAAAACGTTGTTAGAAATGCACCAATTTACTTTATCGTCTAAAACCAAATTGTCTATAATTTTGGCAGGAATTCCATTTCTGGAAATAAGCGCCGAAACGATGACATTCGTATCAATTATGAGTTTTTGCATTTCTCACCGCTTGAATTTCCGCATTAATTTCTTCCATTGATATATCCGAAATCCCCGCTGCTTCTGCCAATGAACGAGTCCTTTCCAGTGCTTCTCGCACGATTTCTTGCTTAATGCGCTTTAGCAATTCCTCATAAGAAATTTGCTCAGAAGTAAATCCCAGTTTTATAAATTCCACATCTGGTATAGCTACACTTAACGTTCTCATAAGTCCATTGCGCTTTTTTAATATTACAAATTTCCAACTTGATAAGTTTCAGCATTATAATTATCTTAAAAAATCAGTGTACCATCGCATAACGACGGGCATTCCAACTTTCCATCATTCCACCTTTATCCGAATCCCCTCCGAATGACTCGAAAACTCCGGCGCGTACATACATTGTACACTCGTGATACCATTTGAAAAATCGCCTTTGTGCGTCACGCGCAAGGGATATTCAAAAACGTAAGTCCCTTTCGGCAAATAATCTATGAAAAAATTCGTCGCCACGTCGCGGGTGCTTTCATAGTAGCCCAAGCCGCCCTGCCATTTGTAACCACTCAACACATTGATCGGCTCTAATCCACTGGCACGCATATCTTTCAAATGAATATACTCCATATCTCGGTCTACGCGCAGTTCGATCCGGACGATGAGTTTGTCGCCGGGTTCGAGCGGGGCTTTTTCGGTAACGGCTTTCAAAACTAGACCCGATTCGGTATTTTCTTCGCGGAAGACTTGTTTGACAATATTCAATGGCGTTTCCTTGAAGGTTTTAATTTTGTCCAAATCTTCAAAATACTGCCAGTACATCGCGCCCCAAGCCACGTTTTTATTCGGATTTTTGACTTTTACTTCGCTATAATTACTCGATGCTTCCGCTCCATTCCATGACATTTTGAAATAACCCGTTCCGGCTTCCGCACTGCGCTGAGCAACGGCAATTTCATCTTCATACGCGTTCTTTTTCACATTCGGGAACGTTATTTGCACCGGATTCGCTTCGGTCAACCAATTATCTTCATTCACCAAAAGGGCGTACACCGCCGCAGCCGTCGCTTTCGTGGTTTCCCAATTATTCGTTTGTTTATTTTTTAATAACCACAGTCGCAGTTCATCTACCACTTTTGGGTCACTCGATAAACTGGAAAACACTTCAATCATCAGCGCGTGGGTTTCAATCGGCATCTGATACCACCACCAACCGGTGTTATATTTCCAATACATTCCGAGTTCTTCGCTGCGTAACGCACGTTCACTCAAGGATTTGACAATTTTATCTGCTGCCGGACGCTTATCATTTTGCAACAATGCCATTGCCAGCAAACCTTGTTCATAAATACCTTTTTTCAACCAATGCTTTTCGGCTTGACCGAGATAATACGTGATTATTTTTTGCAAATCCGCATCCGGTTGATATTGCGTAAAAAACGAACGCGTGTAGAGGTAATGAATAATCAGATTGTCCAAATGGTCGTCGTCCCACTTCGCTTTGTCATTTTTTACCTGCAATTCTAATTCCGTATAATGTTTTTTCACCTGATTATCAATAAATCCAATGCCTTTTTGCGCAATTTGAATCGCGTTTTGGTCTTTGCTCAGTTCTTCCACACCGAGGTGGTCGAGGTGCCCGATGCCTTCCAAAATATATTGTGTGATGTACCAATTATCTTGTCCACCGGCAAACCAAGAAAAACCGCCCGTTTCCGATTGCTGTTCCACGAGTTTTGTAATATTCGCCAACCGCTCCTCGCTCATACGCACGAGGTCGAACAGTAAACCAATATTTTTCTTTTGCTGCGTTTCATTTTGAGCGTCTAAAACCCACGGCGTTTCTTCGAGCAGCGCGGTTTTCAGTTCTTGATTTTTACTCAGGTTGCTTTCTAATGCTGCTGTATTTTTCCAACTTTCAAACACCGAGCGCACTTTCGGGTAGCGATTTGCTACCGACGTTGCCAACGCATTGGCATAATAACGGTTGAAAATCTGCTCGGCACATTCATACGGAAATTCCATCAAGTAAGGCAGTGCCTGCACGGCATACCACGCGGGATTGGACGTAAATTCCAACGCGACTTTTTGATGTTGCAACGTATTCGATTTACCTGCATTTGCCAGGCTTTCAAAATTGAACGTCTTATTCTGTCCGCCACGAATGGAAATCGGCATCGTCTCCGTCACCAACATTCGATTAGTCAAAACGGGCAGCGTACTTTCTTCCCCATCCGAAAAACTACCAGCTTGCGCCGTCACGCGATGCGTCAACACCTGCACTTTGCCTTGCGGAATCGTCAATTTCCACGACAGTGGCGCGGATTGACCGGCTTCTACCGTAAAATTCAAAGTTGCTTTAGAATTCGCTAACAAATTATCAACGGGCTGATTGGTCAAGGCATCAAACAATTGCAAACGCGCTGTGCCGCTCAGTTTTTGATTGCTCAAATTGCTCACCTTCGCCGTAAACTCAATCACATCGCCTTCGCGCACAAAACGTGGGGCATTCGGCAGCACCATCAGGTCTTTTTGCGTTACCACTTCGCGTTGCGAAGTCGCAATTTTCAAATCAGTCGTATGCGCAAACGCCAAAAACTTCCAGCGCGTAAGGGCTTCATTCATTTTAAATTTCAAAATCACATTGCCTTCCGCATCGGTTTTTAATTCCGGCAGGAAAAAGACGGTTTCTTTAAGATTCGTGCGGACGGGCTGGGGGATTGGCTCTGCATTATTTTTTTCGATAGAAATCCCAGTTACCTGTGCACTTACTTTATTTTCTACATCTTTCGATTTTTTTTCACGAGCATCTTCTTCAGCTGGTGACCTCAAAGCTAAAGCTTCATCTGCGTATGATTCACGGTCTCCAAGATATTCCGCTGGTGCTGCCCCTCCAGCCACTGTTGCCGACCTTGCCGACATTCGCATTTGCATCATTCCATTTGCATACATACCACCGGAATTCAACCCAAAATCATTCAAACTCGGATACACCCGATATACGCCTTCCGCTTTCGGCTGCCATTTCAACGCCCGCAATTCCAAAGCGCGGTAGGTGAAATTTTCAGAACTCCAGCTATTCCAATCCGAATAAAACGAGGGATAAATATCCATGCCCCAAGTGTGTGCGCCCGCCAGCGCATCGAGCGAGGCATCGTACATCGTGGCTACGACTTCCGCCGCCACGCGCTCTTTTTCTGAACCACTAATTTTGATGCGCCATTCTTCTTCTGCGCCAGGCAATAATTTATCGCGGAAGGTGCTGTATTCTATCGCCAATTCTTTATTCGACCAAGGAATTTGAATGGTTTGTTGAATGAGTTGAAAGCGATTGTATTTCACAAAAGCAGCCCGGTATTCCATGCCGCCTCGGTCGGCTTCTTGGATATCGTAATTAACTGTCTCCCAATCGTTTACCTTGAGCCAACGTGCACCCGATTTGCGACTGCGGCTATTGGTTTCAAACAAAAGATTTACATTCGATTCCGAAGTTGCTACATGAAATTTCGCTTGTTCGCCGGGTTGATAGGTTTCTTTTTCGGGCTGATTCCATTCTAAAGTGTGCGCTGGAATCAATTTCGCGGCTGCATCGTACAACGTGAACAATTGCTTGACTTCAATCGGTTTGCCGTTTTTATCTTTCGTATTCAGGGTTATCAAATACTGCCCGACTTCCCAATTATTCATATTAAAAAAAAGCGAATCAATATCGGCGGTATTAAAATTGGTATTATAAACACTTTCTGCCTTTTCCCAATTTTGTGGCTCATTTTCATTCTTGAATGCCAGGTGCGGGAAATTTTGGTAGAATTGTGCTTGCGTCAACACAAAGCGGTCGGGTTTTTCCCAATAGCGTTCAATGAATGTCCGATTCGGTGATTGTAAGCGTTGAATCGTGACCGTGCCTTGCGCCGGTTCGGGCTGCCCGTCCAAATTAGTCGTATGAATTTTTAACAGTGGCGCTTTTTGCCGATCCACAGAATTCGGAAATTCCACACTCGCCTGCAAAGTCAATTCACTGAGATTCACCACTTTTTCGCCCGAATGCGTCTCACCGGTAATGTCAATTACATCCGCGACAATGCGAAAAATAAAGAGCGGATTGCGTTTTTTATCCACTGACAAATCGGGAATGGCGGGAAAGTTGATGATGAAATTACCGTTTGCATCTGTCGTGGTTTCGCCGTTGGCAATTTCCATCGTTTCGCGTTCGCCACCCGGGTAGCCGCCGCTTCGATACCACCAATCCCACGACAACTGCACTTCGCGCGTCACGCGGTAGCGCACGGTCGCGCCGTCCACATTGCTGCCTGCATAAGCCTTCGCCGTGCCTTTAACCTGTACGCTGTCGCCGAGCGCGTAGCCTTGGTCGAGCGGCTGCATAACGACTTCAAACTTCGGACGCTTGTACTCTTCCACCCGAAAATATTGGGCACCGTCGCCAATGCTGGATTGCAAACTCATCTCACCCAACAAGCCAGATTCCGGTGCTTTAAACGTGCCATTCGCTGTGCCAAACGCATTCGTTCGCAATTCTAACTCATTGGCTTTCTGACCATTGGCATCCATAAAAGTGACAATAACTTCTGTATTGGGTAGAGTTTTTGGTAGCCCGTCCACTGTTTTTTCAATGGCTAAAGCTTTAAAATAAACGGTTTGACCCGGGCGATAAATATTGCGGTCGGTGAAAAAATAGGTGAATTGCTCACCACGCGGTTCGTTGAAATATGAGCCTGTGTAATATTGATTGTCCGGCAAGAGCCGGTCGTCGCCTTTGCTCAATTGGATTTCGTATTGAATATTTTGCGCGGTTTTCGGGCGGATGAAGCCGTCGCGGTCGCTCGTGAATTTGCCAAGGCTTTGACGTTTGCGCTGCTGTTGACCGTTGCTGTAATTATATTCGGATTTAAAAATTTCTGCCTGCACACCTTCCAACGGCTCGCCCGTATTGCGATGCACGACCACAAATTCAAAATTACCCGACTGTTGTTGCTTTTGCAAATACGCGAGATTCGATACTTGAAACAGCACGTAACCCGCCGCGCCGCTGGTGGATTTAAACTGGTCATTGTCAGAAGCCAACAGTGCGTAATAACCCAAAGGCATTTTGTCAATTGCAATTTCTACAGCATGACTTTGAAAGTCACCATCATCGGGTAATGCTTGCGACCACGTTTTGACGGGTTTTAATTTTTGAAAAACATCCAAGCGTTTGCCAGCATCGTAACCCGCCTTTTCAAACGCCGCTCGGTCGCTGTCATTTAATTTTACAATTTCAAAAAAGACTTTAGGAACGTTGCGATAATTTATTGTGGCAAGAATGGGTTGGTTCGGCAAATTAACTTGTTCGATACCGCCCGACAAGGACTTTTGTAAAATCTGACCGCGCAAGGCAGCCGCTTGTTTCGCACCAAACGTATTGGGATAATCTTTGATAATTTCATCTAACAACGCTTTGACAACTTTAAATTGCAAGCGATATTTTTCCGTTTCGGGATTATTCGATTCAAATTTTAAACCTTCTTCGTAGCGCAGATTTGCAATTTGGAAAGCGATTTCCGCACTGGACGGATGTTTTTTGTGCTGAATCTGTAATTCTTTCAACGCACTTTCATACAACGCATCTTTAGTGGACAACACGGCTGCATTCCGCACGAAAGAAAGTCGCTTCAAATCCACATCAATTAACGCTTTCGGATCTTTGTCATTCAAATGTCGCTTCAACAAATCTTGAAACAACAGCAACGCCTGATATTTGAACGAACTGGTATCTCTGGTTGTAAAATTCCAATTTACAAACCGACTCGCCTCTTCGAAAGCACCTTTGTCATTAATACTAAATTGATAAACTGGCTCGGTCAGATAACTTGTCTCGTTGGAAAAATGGGCAATGGCACGATGGGCGAGCATATCGTACAAAGTAGTCCAAAGTCCGTCAGCGTTTTGTCCTTTTTGGGTAATCGCTTCAAATTCAGTTAGTTGCACTTGATTCAGGCGTTCGTCTTGCAGCGAAGCGAGGTATAATTTAGAACTTTCGTTCAACAATTGCGCCAACGTCCACGTCGAAATATCATCGGGTTTAAATGCTGCAATGGTCGTTCGACTGCGAAACTTCCAACTATTTTGCTCGGCATAGGTGCGATACATTTCTGCCAGCAACGATTGTAAAATGGGCTTCACCGGAAAATCCGCTTGTGCAATCTCCACCTGCAAACGCGGCATGGCTTTTACTTCGCCGTCTTCTTCGAGTTGAGCTTGGTATTTTTCGCGGTAAATCAGCGTTTTTACAATTTGGGTTGGGTTATTGCTTTTCTTTGCAACTTCAAATAGTTTGGTCACCTCTGCCAGTGCCGATTGGGGCAAGCCTTGTTGCTCGAGTGAGTCAATGCGTTTCCATTGCTGCTCGTACTTATCCTTGTTGTAAGGCGGCATCGTTTTGTTATTTTGGGCAAACAGGGGTTGCATTGCGATCATTGCAATACAAATAATCAGACTATATTTCATGTTAAAATTTACTTTTTTCAAGATACAAGTTCCTCGTGGTTCAAAGGTTAAAAAGTAAGGAAATATTGCGCTTAGGATTAGTTTTTTGTAATGATAACGCTTGTTACGCGCCCGTATGACGACAATTGGAACGCGGATGACGCGGATTGAGCGGATACGCGCGGATTTTTCACCACTAAGCCCACACAGCTTTTTGCAGCCCTTAGCACATTTTTTTCGACCGCAGAGATTGTACGAACCGTGATTAGTTTGATTTTTATGATTTGCATGATTACACTTACTATTGAACCACAAATCATGGCAATCTTTACAATCATAAAAATCATAGTTCAGACGATGCGCTGTGTATCCACCTCTTTATCCAAAGGATGCAGCTTGCATAAAAAATGCATAAAAGATGTGAAAAAAAATACAAAAGCAGCCTTAGTGCGTGCAGGAAAGGTATTGATTTACAATAAACGCACATATTTTATCTCAATATTTCAATATCGTACTGTCCAATCTCCTAATTTCTCACCTTCTCAATTTCCAACCTTCTCAGCAATGCTTCAACGTAATAATAATCAGCATAAATGATGGGTACATCCACTTCAAATGCGCCGGGTACACTGCCTACGCTGTGCTGCAAGAGGAAAGGCGGTGTGTTGGCTTGGTAAGGCTTGGAAGCGAGCGCGTGCAGGATGCCATCTGCCCAGGTGAGATATTGTGATTGATTAGCCATATCATATTGGTATAATGCTAATAAACCGGAAGCCATGACGGCGGCGGCGGAGGCATCTCGCGGTTCGTCGGGAATATTGGGCGCATCAAAGTCCCAATAGGGACTTTTATCTTTAGGAAGGTGCGGATGGTGGAAGAAAAACGCGGCGATGGCTTTTGCCTGCTCCGGAAAACGCGGGTCTTTGGTAGCACCATACGCCATCGTAAAGCCATACAGTCCCCAGGCTTGCCCACGTGACCAAGCAGACTCGTGCGCCGCGCCTTGGTGCGCGTGGCGACTGCGCACCGCGCCGGTGAGGGTGTCGTAGTCAATGACGTGATAAGAGCTGTTGTCGGGTCGAAAGTGATTTTCCAACGTCGTCAAGGCGTGTTGGTGCGCTCCTAGGTAGCGTCATTTAGCGAGTGATAAGTTATAATTCCAGA
>CAZJXN010000128.1:3121-15449 GCA_964549655.1 uncultured Saprospiraceae bacterium | reverse complement strand
TAAATCATGGCTTTTAGAAAAAATAAAAGAAAAATAGGCTGCACCCTAAAGCGCAGCCTATAATTTAATTCTTACACTTGAGTCGCAAGTGGCAAAATAATATCTCCACCCACAATTTTGTTCGACTCTACCAACAATTTTGCAAAAAAAGAAGTTTTCATAGCTAAATGTTTTTAATAAATGAAATAATAAAGATGATTCGTTCGGTAAAGCGGCGTTTAAGCGCTTCCGTTATTGCTTTTTCAGTACAGATTGTAGTGTTTGTAATGGTTTTAGGCTGCCAACCTGTTATACAATGGCTTTGCGTTTACACTTTATCGTATTTTTTATTTAGTGCTATTTTAAATGAAGAATTACCTGAAGTGAATGCAAATTTTCTACTTATTGAATGGAAAGGGCAAGACGTTTCGTTACCAAAAAGAAGCGATATATTTGCGCGGCGAGTAAAAATTGTAGGATTTACGGTAGATTTGCGGCTTTAATTTATTTTTTGGCTACATTATGATTTCAAGTTGCTATTTTAAAAATTAGGCTAAAGCCAAAAACTGTGCTCTTTTTATCCCCGCCATTTATGGCGGGGCAATTGATGATCTATGAATTATAGTTGCCCCGCCATTTATGGCGGGGATAAAAGGTAAACTTCGATGTGGACTTTAGTCCAAATTTGTACCAGCAACTTGAATTGTATAATGGAGCCTATTTTTTTATCAATTGTATTGTTATGTCCATCCATCAAAACGCAGTCGCGGAGACGAATTTTGAATTTCCGAACCAGACCGCTTTTTATCGAGGTAAGGTAAGGGATGTGTATACCATTGGCGATAAGCTGGTAGCAGTGGCGAGCGACCGGATTTCGGCGTTTGACTATATTTTGCCGCGACCGATTCCATACAAAGGACAGGTGTTGAACCAAACGGCGGCGCACTTTCTGGAAGCTACGAGCGATATTGTTCCCAATTGGCGCATCAGTTCTCCCGATCCGAATGTGACGATTGGCTATTTATGTGAACCGATTAAGTTAGAAATGGTGATTCGTGGCTACTTATCGGGTCATGCTTGGCGCGAATATCATGCCAGCAAACGAGCAATATGTGGCGTAATCATGCCCGATGGAATGCGCGAAAGTGATAAATTTTACGAACCAATTATTACACCAGCTACCAAAGCAGACGAGGGACACGACGAAGATATTTCAAAAGATGATATTCTAAAACGAAATATTGTAATAGAAAGTGAATATGAGCAACTCGAACATTACACGCGCGCTTTGTTTGAACGTGGTACGCAAATGGCAGCCGAGCGCGGCTTGATTTTAGTGGATACGAAGTATGAATTTGGTAAACGGGATGGTCAGATTTATTTGATTGACGAAATTCACACGCCGGATAGTTCGCGTTATTTTTATGCAGATGGCTACGAAGAGCGGCAGGCGAGGGGAGAGCGACAGCAGCAATTATCTAAAGAATTTGTACGAGAATGGTTGATGGCGCATGGCTTTCAAGGTTTGGAAGACCAAATAATGCCTGTGATGTCGGATGATTTTGTGGAAACGATTAGCAATCGCTATATTGAATTGTATGAAAAAGTGACGGGGAAGGTTTTTCGAAAGGAAAGTAATATTGATATTGAAAGTAGAATTTATAATAATGTAATTAGGAGCATAGGAGGATAGGAGGATGGGAATATAAGAAACTCGCGGCACGAACGCCTTCTATATTGATATTGAAAAGGTAATTTGTAATAAATGTACTTAAAAGAATGAGCGCATCCTCCTATCCTCCCATCTTCCCATCCTCCACATAACTTCGTAGATATTGAAAATGCGCCGTCAATTGACCTTTTTCCGTTACAGTGGCGCGTCGGAGGACTTCACTGTGAGGATTAAAAAATTCGGGTAGAATGTCTTGGATAAATTGCTCGCCGAAATACGCGGAGGCATCGCGCGGCATTTCGCTCGGCAGGTTATCAATGGTCATCATGTCAATATTATTTGCTTGAAAAGGGACGGTTTCTAATTCGGTAAAAGGATTGTAACCAAATACAGGTTCTGCAATCGTGGAGGCTTTCAAAGTGGAAGGAACCGAGGATTCTGGCGCAAGGTCGCAGGTGACATCAGCAATGACGCGGATACTAAAATCTGCTTGGCGCATAGCGGCTTTGGTAAAGAAGGAAGGTGCTTTGGGATTCCAGTAAATGCCGTTGATAAAAATGTCGCTGATTTTTGTAAATGCTGCAAAACTGCTTTCAAATAATTCAGGATGTAAGTAGAAATCGTCGGCGACGAAGGGCGTCCCATCTTTGCGCATCATGTAGTGGCGGCTCCGCAGGTGGGTAAAAATGGCTTCTTCAAACGGCTGCTGTAAAAATGCTTCTGGTAATACTTCTTGAATGCCCATATCGCGCAGCACTTCTGCCGCACCTTCTCCCACGCGACCACTGCCGGTCACGACGATTCTGACGGGCGGAAATTCTATTTTTTTATAATAATCTTTCACTGCTGCATAATCAAAACAATCCTTCATGCGGGGAAATGCGAATGCGCGCGTGCGTTGCCCATACGTCCACAGCGCGTTGTGTGCACCGACCATCCCTGCGAAGCGTCCGAAGGCGATGAGGCGTTGACCGCGTTCATTCGTCAATGCTTCATAATCAATCAAACGGATATTTTTTTGTAAAATAGTTTGTAATAACTTGCGATTATGCGGCTGCGCTTTAATGGTATGCGAGAAAAAGTAATAGGTTTTTCCATCTATTAATTGGGCAGCAGGCACTTCTTTAATGCCCATCAAAATATCGCAGTCGGAAACATCAGTCACCAAAGGAATGCCAGCGGCTTCGTATTCTTTATTTTTGAAGCAACGTACTTCTGAAGGTTGCACTACAATGTCTATCGGAAAATTTGCTACAATCTGCCTGCATTGTTGGGGTGTAAAGGGGACACGAGCGTCGGGCGGATTTTTTCCTTCTTGTATAATTCCAATTTTTATTGTGTTCATGTGTTCTTGTTGTGGAATTGGAAATCAGTACTTTTATTTAGACGATTTTTAATGTTGATTTGTTTGGAAACGGGGTCGCGTGAGGGATGCAACGGGGAAGTGCGTAGCACCGAGCGAAGCGAAGCCCAACGCAGCCCGACCCGTAGGGGCACGCCCAAATACAAATACATTCAACGGTGTAAAATTGTAGAATAAGAAAAGGAAACGCAAAGATTTTGATGGAAACTTTTTTTAGAACTATTTGGTTGTACCTTTGCGAATTAGTGAAAGGTGATTGGTGAAAAGTGATTGGTACACAAACACCTGAACACACGAACACAAATCTTGGGGACGTACTGGAATCGACAGGATTGGATGTTGGTACGTAAGCATGCCGAGGCACGATTGTTCACCTCGTTAATAAATGGCGATCAACAACAACCGGCGAATCTCGTTTCGCTATGGCTGCCTAATTCTAGGAATTAGAAAGCCTTTGTACGCAGTCGCACGCACTCCGGTGCTGACACGCTTCGCCTAACAGCGTCGCGGCTCGTGCATCATCACCGCTTAGGCTGGGAAGGGAATGCGGTCCGAGTTCACTTCCGAGATTCAGGGCTGGATGGGAGACACAGGTGCGTTGGCTAACCTACCCTCCCGTCGAGAACCCAAATAGGTAACTAAGCATGTAGAAAGCTTATGAGCACTTTCGCTGGACGCGGGTTCGAGTCCCGCCGTCTCCACCAATTTTTGATTGTCAAAAGGCTACGAATTTTTTTCGTAGCCTTTTTCTTTTTATAAAATGCGATATGGTGGTTTTAAATGGCTTTTTGAAATTTAACTTTAGTGCGATGATAATCTAACCAATTAATTATAAATAATTATTAATATATGATTATTAATTTAACATGAATTATTAATTATAATATATAGAACCGCCACGCAGGTTTTGCAATAAATTATCAGATCCTTCTATCCTCCTATCCTCCACTTTCCCTATATTCATGCGGAATTAGCTAAACCATTATGAACGGATACAAAATTGCGATTCTCGGACCCATTCCGCGCGACCATATCACGACCAGTAAAGGTCAAATTATTGAGAAATACGGCTGTGTGACGCATCCCGCTATTGCCCTGGCGAAACTGCTCGAGGGTAGGGGAGAGGTGATTCCGATTACCCATATTGCAAAAGTGGATGAAGCTGGTATTCACGCTTTGTTGTCTACTTATTCTAATATTCGGCTCGATGGCATTTATTCTAAACATGATCAGGGCGATGTCATTAAGTTGCATTTCGTGGATCAAAATAATCGCTTGGAACAACAAACCGGCTTTATGCACCCCGTGACTCCAGCGGATGTAGAGCCATTTTTGGATTGTGATGTGTTTGTCTGTATTCCAATTACCGATTATGAAGTGCCGCTTGATACGATTCAATACATTAAAAAAAATGCGAAAAAAGATGCGGTTATCATCTACGATGCACATGGACCGACTACGACAGTGACGATTTCCGGTGAGCGTTTGCGCCGTTTTTGGATAGAACGCGACTTATGGCTACCATATATTGATGTGTTGAAAATGAATATTGAAGAGGCGGGTTGCTCGTGGTTTAAAAAGGAATATTTACCGCACGAATTGCAAGGCGAATACCCCGAACTCAGCGAAGCCGAAATGGATGCTTTTGCACGCCACGTGCTGGCAAATGGTACGAAGGCATTGTACATTACTCTGGATTCGCGGGGCTGTGCGCTATATTCGCAGCCGAATGGCGTGTTTCAAAAAGAATTTGTAAAATCGGTAAAAGTGGAGGAAGTGATTGACACAACCGGTTGTGGCGATTCGTTTGCAGGCGGATTGGCATTTGGCTTTTTGGACGACAAAGATGCTTATGTGAAAGCAGGCTGGTATGCAAATGCGTTGGGCGCGTTGCGTACACAAGGGACGACTTTTGAGGTGTTTCAATCGCTGAAAGCGACGCAGGATTTGATTCGGCGGAACTATGGGGCGGAGGCGGGGGTTTGAAAATTGCTTACTTTCTCGAGCGACTTATTTTTTTAACCGCAGAGAACGCAAAGGTTCGCGCAGAGCGCACAACGCTTTGAGCGTGTCATCTTGGCGTCCTTTGCGAAAATCTCTGCGTCCTCTGCGGTTAAAAAATGCTATACAGGCAAGGCAAAGAAAACCTAAGTGGTTAAAGATGCAAAATTTTATCACCCAATTTCAATCTTTCATCACCAAAAAAGAGCTGTTTGTCAGCGCTGAAAAAGTCCTGCTGGCGGTCAGCGGTGGCGTGGATTCGGTCGTTTTGTGTCACTTATTTTTTCAAGCCAAATTTAATTTTGGAATTGCGCATTGTAATTTTCAGTTGCGGGGTGAAGCGTCGGATGCGGATGAATTATTGGTGAAAAAACTCGCCGAAAACTTTAGAATTCCCTTCTTTTCCACTCGTTTTGAAACCCAACAATTTGCGAAAACGCACAAGCTTTCCATCCAAATGGCGGCGCGGGACTTGCGCTACGAGTGGTTGGAAAAAATTAGACAATCAAATGATTTTCAATGTATTGCAACGGCGCATCATTTGAATGATTCAATTGAAACCTTCTTTTATAATTTTGCCAAAGGCACAGGGATTCGCGGTTTGCACGGTATTCCATTGAAAAATGGCAAGATTATTCGACCGCTTTTATTTTCAACGAAACAAGAGATTTTAGATTTTGCAAGTGCCCACGATATTGCCTATCGAGAAGATGATTCCAACAAAAAAAATACGTACGCTCGAAATAAAATTCGGCATCATATTATCCCAACTTTAAAAGCATTAAATCCTGATTTTGAACGCACGGCTGCGCAGAATTTACAACATATTCGAGAAACGGAATTTTTATATGATTTTGCAATTGCGCACTTGCGAAAAGAAATGGTAATAGAAAGCGAAAATACTTTACAAATTGATTTACCAAAATTATCAAAATATCAAACTGCGGCATCTACTTTATTATTTGAATGGTTGAAGCCATATGGATTTAACGCCGACCAGATTACTCAAATGTTAACAGCAGAAATTGGCGCGCTTTTTTATTCCACAACGCACAAATTATTAGTAGATAGAAATTTATTGATTATTGAAATTATCTCCTCTATTTCACCAACGGAAACCTTTCTGATACCCGCCGACACCCAGAAATTTGAATCAAATGTCGCAATTTTGACATTCGAGTATAAAATAGGGCAACCTAATGCTTTCCCGGATGACCTTTTTATCGTATATTTGGATGCTGAAAAGTTACACTTCCCTTTAACGCTGCGCCACTGGCAGGCGGGCGATGTTTTCTACCCTTTGGGCTTGAGCGGCAATAGCCAAAAGTTACAAGATTTTTTTTCCAATCAGAAACTGTCCCGTTTCGACAAAGAGCGCGTATGGCTATTGGAGTCTGGCGGTGCTATCTGTTGGATTGTAGGCTACCGAATAGACGAGCATTTTAAAATTACACCGCAAACGAAGGGTTATTTTAGTATTCAATTTCAAAAGACATAACATTTTCATTATGAAACCATTCATTTTTACATTATTTCTATTTATTAGTATTGTTGCTGTAAATGCGCAGACTGCCATTGAAGTGCCAACCACCCAAAAATCGTTGGTCACCAAGCATACTGCCACTTGGTGTCCAATTTGTGGAACGTCAGAATCTTGGGATTTACAGCAGTATTTCGTAGACAATCTGGACGGTAAAAATGCGGTCGTGCTTTCGGCACACCAATCTACTACCAGCAAATTATATAGCAAAGCAGGGAAAGACCTACTTGCCAATTTTCAAAATGCGGTGTATCAACCTGAATTTTTCTTTAATACGACTAAATTAAGCGGCAATGAAGAAGCCATCAAAGCCGAAGTAATTGCGAAGGTGAATCAAGCAGCCACTCAAACGGCGGTAGTACAAACTGGTTTGAAAGCAACGTATATCACATCCACTGACAGCTTGGTGGTCGTTACTAAAACCAAGTTTTTTCAAGCTGCAACGGGCGAATACCGATTGGCGATTTTGTTGGTAGAAAAAGTGGTGGAGGAAACGCAAGCTTCCCGCACGGGTTTGCAGGCACACAAACGCATTGTACGCAAAACGTTGACACCTGATGTGACTGGCGTAGTGCTTTCTAATGGAGCGGTTGCTGCGAATGTAGAATTCAATTCCAATTTTTCTATTAAATGGAACAATCAGTATAATTTAAATAATATTGAAATTGTAACGCTGATTTGGAAACGGAACACGACCACGAATAAACTAGAATTTGTAAATACGAATGAAATAACGCAACTGCAACAAGCTACGACGGCTACGCAAAAAGTGGATTTTTTAGCCAATCGTTTTGTAATAACGCCGAATCCAGTGCGCGAACAAACGCAAATTCGCTTGGATTTGCTACAAGCTTATAATAGTGCAGAAATTGTTTTGATGGATATTAAAGGTGCAGTGGTAAAAACATTACATCGCGGTAATTTGAATAGTGGCGCGCAAACCATTGAAGTGAATCGTAATTTGATTGCGAACGGTTTATACTTCGTGCGTCTGCGTGCCGACGGGCAAACTGCTACACGGAAGGTGATTTTCCAATAACCATTTTATCCAAAAACCTATAAGGTTTAGCAACCTTATAGGTTTTCTGCTATCTTGCGGCATGATTGCACTGGATTTGATGGCGTATGAAGCCTCGTTACAAGTCAAAAAACAAGCCGGACAAAACCTCATCTTCGACTGTATCCGTCGGAAGTGGCTCGTGTTGCAGCCTGAAGAACTCGTGCGGCAATTGCTGGTACAATATCTCTTAGCTGAAAAAGGCTATCCAAAAAATCGCTTCGCTTTAGAGCGTGGTTTAAAAGTAAATGAATTACAAAAAAGATATGATATTCTCATTTACGACCATGATTTGAATCCTTTCTTGCTCGCCGAATGTAAAGCTCCGCAAGTGCCGCTCACCGATGCCGCCTGCCGTCAAATTGGAAATTATAACGCTGCTTTACAAGTGCAATATTTACTTATCACGAATGGCATCCAGACTTTTTGTTGTAAAATGGATTATGATAATGAATCCTATGAGTTCGTGCTTAACATTCCTGACTTAATTTTAGTAAACAATGCGAATATCGGGTTAAAAATGGTCAAAAACCCCTTCAAATGAATGGAATTAACCCCGACGGGGTGGCATATTTATAAAAAAACCGACAAAATTTACTTTGAACCCCAGCGGGGTGACACTATTTACGTATAATGTGTCACCCCGTCGGGGTTCAAAACCCGTTGATTGTCAATTGTCTATAAATATATCACCCCTTCGGGGTTAACCCGATATTCGCATAAACAGTTAATTTTGAAATAAGGAGTGGCGGCTGCCCGGCAAATCACTGTTCGACGGAGGAGTTTGATTTGCCTAGACTTTTTTGGTGACTTTTTGGGGCGATGCCAAAAAGTTACAAACTCCAAGCGCAAGGCAAAATCAGCAAAAAATATCTTCGAAAATAAAGATTGAAACTAAATTACAGCGGATTAAAAACGCACACCATTCACAAATCCTCATTCCCAAATCGTAATTTTGCTGTGCTAACCAAATATTATGAAAAAAGAACAAATTATCGTCCTCGGTGCTAACGGACAAATCGGCACCGTCCTCACCGAAGAACTCCGCAAAATGTACGGCAGCGACCATGTACTCGCCACCGACCTCCAAAAACACCCCATTCAATCCGGCTTATTCGAACAACTCGACATCCTCAACGCCCAGCGCCTCAACGAAGTCGTCGAAAACCGCCAAATCACTCAAATCTACCACCTCGCCGCTATCCTCTCCGCACGCGGCGAACAAAACCCCAAATGGGCGTGGGACATCAATATGACCGGCTTATTTAATGTATTGGAAGCAGCAAAAAATTATAATTGTCGGGTCTTCTTTCCGAGCTCCATTGCCGTTTTTGGCAGCGAAGCGCCGAAGGAAAATACTCCACAACACGCTGTATTACAGCCAAAAACAGTTTATGGAATTAGTAAAGTAGCAGGAGAACATTGGTGTAATTATTATCATGAAAAATATAATGTGGATGTGCGCTCCGTGCGCTATCCCGGTATCATTGGCTACCAATCCATGCCCGGCGGCGGCACCACCGATTATGCGGTAGAAATTTACCACAAAGCCCTGCAAGGCGAAGCCTACGAGTGCTTCCTCCGCGCCGACACGATGCTCCCCATGCTCTATATGCCCGACGCTATTCGCGCCACGCTTGAACTCATGGCAGCCCCCGCCGAACAAATCAAAGTGCGCACCAGTTACAACATCGCCGGGATGAGTTTCGACCCAAAAACGATTTATGAAACCATCAAAAAAGAAATTCCCGATTTTCAAATCACTTATCAGCCTGACTTTCGGCAAGCCATCGCCGATTCCTGGCCCCACAGCATTGATGACACGCAAGCACAGCAGGATTGGGGCTGGCAGCCGGAATATGATTTGGAAAATATGACGCGGGATATGTTGAAGCATTTGGGGGAGCGGTATCAAAACGCGCAGTAAAAATTCTAAACCGAAAGTTGTGTTTAGTGTTTCGATGCTATGACAAAGACTGCGAATTATCAGCAATTTATTGATCGAATTTTTGATTTTTTCTTTCAAGATAAATTCAAAACAAGATTAGAAAACCTGACTTTGTATTTAGGAATCGGAGGATTTATTATCCACTTATTACTTATTTACGCCACCCAAGCAAAGTATATAACCTTAAGCGCACTGCCAGAAGATATTTTCAAAAGTCCGATTTCCGCTATTTACACACCCTTTTCTTTTATCTTAATTTATGAAGTTTATTTACTTATTTATTACTTGCCGCGTTCTTTTACTAGTTCGGTGGAGAAACAGTATGAAATTGTCGGTTTAATCGTTATCCGACGGATCTTCAAAGACATTGGAAAATTAAACCTGGAAAATAATTTTTTGGACTATGCTGATAATATGCACTTAATCTTTGATATTGTCGGATTCTTATTTTTATTTTTATTGATTTATTTTTTTAATTTATTAATAAAACAGAAACCTACGAGCGAGCCCTCTGACCGGACAGAAGCTTTCATTACGACGAAAAAGTTATTTAGTATTATTTTATTACCCGTGATGTTTGGTTTAGCAATTTATAGTCTCATCGGATGGTTATTAGAAATTCGGCAGTTTAATTTAGGAGAAATTGAGAAATTATCCAATGTTAATAATATTTTTTATTACGACTTTTTTGCCATTTTGATTATTGTAGATGTATTAATTCTCATTATATCTTTCAAATATACGGTCAAGCACAGCCAACTCATTCGCAATTCCGGCTTCGTTATATCTACGATACTCATCCGCCTTTCCTTTTCCATTGAAGGCGTTGCCAATATGGGCATCATCTTATTCAGCACCCTTTTTGGCGTACTTATTTTGACTTTGTATAATATGTTGGAACGATTGGATAAAAAATATGGGGCGTAGGGGAATTTAATAAGAATACGCAGCTTTTGGGTAAAAATTGAACTTTTGAACTGTTTTTTGAGTATTTTTGAGAAAAGAATTTTATGTAATTCGTTGATATTAAAAATGATATTGCCTTTCGCAAGATTTACGACAGGATTATGGTGAAGAGCGGTGGAAAGCGATTGGCGGAATTTTTGGGGTAATTATTTCTATTATTTATACCATGCGAGAAGCAGTAACACGCATTATATCAGCAAGGCGAGCAAGCCAAAAAGAGCGGGACGAATATAATAATCAGTAAATGGAATAAAAATGCAAAAGGTCATCATAAATCAGACAGAAGCGATACAATTACTTAAAGGAAAAGCGGATTTATCCGATTATGAAATACAATTGGATGCAGCGCCGGTAGAGGCTTTGGATGCGATCCTGCTGGGTAGAAATGGTATTTCGATTCCTGAATCTTTGATTTATTATGAAGATGAAGCAATTGACTTCAGTGATGACCCGGATTTGACCGACGAAGATTTATCAAATGGTAAAATAAAATGGCTGGTGTATACAGAACTCGCGCTGGATGAGGAAATTAGAGATTGGGTAAAAAAGGAAAATATCAACCTCTCGGAGTTGTTGTCGAATATGGTTACCAACTTCTATCAAAATGTGCAATCGCTGCGGAAAAATAGTGCGTCGTGATTAAAAATGCTGCTTAATGGTCGCAGGGTAGTGAAATAAAAATCACTGGATGTAAGACGGCGGAAGATATGGATAAAATAATGGATTATACGGGGTTGTCGAAAGAAGAGATTGAGAAATTGTAAAGATTCAACATTATATGAAAGATATTTGGAATGGTCTTTTAGAATTTGAAACAAGTGATTTAGTCTCTAGATTTTTCATAAAAAAATTTAATAGAGAGGCATCGGCTAGAAAAATACGAGAAATAACCTCAAATTTTATTCAAGGAAGGGAATACTTTACAAATGCTAATAGGTCTAATTTTATCGTAAAGCCTCTGCTTCAATACTATGGAGTAGTAGCATTGAGTAGAGGTTTAATCCTTGCATATTCGCCTCTTTTGTCTGAATCAGAACTTAAGCCTTCGCATGGCGTGGATGTAAAGAATTGGCAAAAAGCCTTTAAAGATAAAGATTTTGGAACTCTGGAAATCTCCATTACGAACGGTACTTTGCTAGAGTTAATTAAAGCCACGCAAAATAAAAGTTATCATAAAGCAAATTCTAGTGAAATTAATTTTTGTTTTAATTCAGAAACTCCGAAGGTTGGAGAAACTTTTCTTTTTTAAAAAATTATTCAGTGCTTACCTGATTTATTAGATGAATATGAAATTTGGAGTAACGATAAATTTTATTGTGCAGTTTTAAAATCATTTAGATCAAATGACGAAAATGAAGGATATACCTTTACTTTTGAACCGCAAGTAAGTGGAGAGACTCTAATTTCTTTGTTCCCTTTGGAAGAGTTTGATAATCAAAAGATTATTCATAATAATAGCGAAACTGTACTAACCTACTCAAACTCACTTTTTCCTTACCTTTCTCAAAAATGGGAAGGTTTTGGTTGAATGTTGAAGATATTTATATTGTTCCTTCCATAGGTCATAAAACTTATTTAAGTAATTTAGGATTGATATACATAGTATCTTATGTTTTAGGTATGACAGCAAGATACTTTCCATCAACTTGGGTATCATTAAGCCGGGTTGAGAAAGGCGATAGTATCTATCCTTTGGTGATAAAGATGATTAATTTTATTCAAAACACCTACCCTAAAGCTATCCTTGAATTTTTAAAAGCACCGTATAATTTTGAAATTAAAGAATAAGAATATAAAAACCA
>CAZJXN010000128.1:0-3021 GCA_964549655.1 uncultured Saprospiraceae bacterium | reverse complement strand
AAGGCAATGGGCGGCGCGAGCGGCGGTTTCACGGCAGCGAAAAAGGAAATTGTGGAAATTTTGCGGCAGCGGTCGCGTCCATATTTGTTTTCTAACACGGTGGCTCCGGCGATTGTGGGTGCTTCCATAAAAGTGATTGATTTGTTGAGTGCTTCTACGGATTTGCGGGATAAACTAGAACGCAATACGACATTTTTCCGGCAGGCGATGACGCAGGCGGGTTTTGATATTATTCCGGGCGAGCATCCGATTGTGCCGATTATGTTGTACGATGCGCCGTTAGCACAGCAGTTTGCAGCGAAATTATTGGAGGAAGGGATTTATGTAATTGGGTTTTTCTTTCCGGTGGTGGCGAAGGGGAAGGCGCGGATTCGGGTGCAGATTTCGGCGGCGCATGAGCAGGGGCATTTGGAGGAGGCGGTGGCGGCGTTTACGAAAGTGGGGCGGGAGTTGGGGGTGTTGAAGTGAATTGTTGGAGATGGTCGTTAAGTGCACGTCGGGAGACGCTTTGATATTGAATTCAAGTCTGGAGACTTGAACCAGTTGGCAGTTTTGGGATTTTTTTGTAACTTGAATTTAAAACAAAAAGTTATGAATATTTTGGAATTAAAAGGGGGTTTGCATGACCTAATCGCAAAAGTAGAAGACGAAGAATTGCTAAATCAGATGTACGAAGCGCTTTTAAAAGTGGTGCATCGAAATTTAGATAAAGCTGATTTTTGGGATGAATTAAGTCCAGAACAGCAGTTTGAATTGGAAGCCAGCCTGAAAGCCAGCGAAGACGAAGCCAACTGGGTATCGCACGAAAACGTAATGAAAAAATACAGCCAATGGCTTGGATGATTGTCTGGAACAAAGATGCGGAGGAAAAATTCGATGATATTGTGACTCGTTTGGAGAAAGAATATTCAGCAAAAACGGCAGAGCGATTCGTCAAGCAGGTTAGCACCAAAATCAATATGCTGAAATCCTATCCAGAAATTGGCAGACCTTCGCAAAAGGTGAAAGAGGTTCGACTACTGAACGTTTACAAGCATTATCGAATGTTCTATCGAATTAAGAATGACTATGTTGTGATAATAGATTTTTTCAACACCAAACAAGACCCAAATAAGAGTCGCTTTTGAAATTAAATTTTGTAAAAAAAAGCACCCCGCTAAACGGAATTTTTTGAGCTTTGCGGTTGTTAAACGTTTTTGTTGCAACAAATTATTTCCTCAATCACCACTGAATATCATGTCGAAACGTACACCCGCGATTGGTTTTATCTTCATTACCCTTTTGATAGATGTTACCGGTTTTGGCATTATCATTCCAGTGATTCCGGCACTGCTGAAAGAGTTGATTGGTGGCGATTTGAGTCAGGCGGCGGTCTATGGCGGCTGGCTTCTATTTGCGTATGCGATTGTGCAATTTTTCTTTTCGCCGGTCATCGGCAATTTGAGCGACCAGTACGGGCGGCGTCCGATTCTGTTATTTTCATTACTTGGTTTTGGCATTGATTATCTCTTGACGGCTTTTGCGCCAACGATTGGCTGGCTGTTTTTGGGGCGCATTTTGGCGGGCATTACGGGTGCGAGTATGACGACAGCGACGGCGTACATTGCGGATGTGAGTCCACCGGAGAAGCGGGCGCAGAATTTTGGGTTGGTCGGTGCGGCGTTTGGACTTGGGTTTATTATTGGTCCGGTGATTGGGGGCTTGTTGGGGCAGTTTGGTCCGCGTGCGCCGTTTATTGCAGCGGCTATTTTGGCGTTTATCAATTGTTTATATGGCTATTTCATTCTACCCGAATCTCTAGCACCTGAAAATCGGCGGAAATTTGAGTGGAAACGGGCGAATCCGGTGGGTTCTTTATTACATATTCAGAAGTATCCGGTTATTTTAGGATTGGTTGGTTCACTCGTGTTGCTGTACATTGCAGCACACGCTACGCAGAGTACGTGGTCTTATTTTACCATGGAACGATTTGGCTGGAATGAGGCTTGGGTGGGTATTTCGCTTGGCGCAGTGGGCATTATGGTAGCGATTGTGCAAGGTGGTTTGATTCGGGTAATTAATCCCTGGCTGGGTCAAAAACGCTCGGTTTATGTGGGTTTAATTTTATACGCGATTGGGTTTTTCCTGTTTGCATTTGCAACGAAAGGCTGGATGATGTTTGCGTTTTTAGTGCCGTATTGTTTGGGTGGAATTGCGGGTCCAGCGTTGCAAGGCATTATTTCCGGGCAAGTACCTGCGAACGAACAAGGCGAATTGCAAGGGACGCTGACGAGTTTAATCAGTTTGACTTCCATTATCGGACCACCGTTGATGACGAATTTATTTGCGTATTACACCAGTGATAAAGCGCCTTTTTACTTTCCGGGGGCGGCATTTTTTGCGGCGGCTTTGTTGACTATCATTAGTGTGCTTTTAGCGATGCGATCGTTGCAGCATTATATTCAGCCAGCGGATGCGAATGCTACCAATGAGGTGGTTTGATATTATAAAACTGGTCAAAATGCCCCTGGCTCATGTTAAACCCAAGCTCCGTAACAAAACGAAAAAATACGTCCTATTTAAAAGTCGTTAGGGATACTGACGAACCGGAAAAGCAACCAAAATCAGGACTATATTTCTTTCTATTTTTAATAATAGTTGGAATATTGGGCGGTTATTACCTGTTTTCAGGCAGTAAGAAATCGCCTATCGTGGTAGATGAAGCCGGTAATATCTCCCTTGCGCCGCACCGGCAAAAGAAACTGGATAAAGAACTGAGGAGATTGATAATGCGGTGCAATATGCTTTAATTGCTACCGAAAATGGAATTTATCCTTGTTATACTTGTGCCGATGCTGGTTTTACGATATATTTGCATATAGGCGAAGTATGGAAGTATGGCATGACGCGCATCGGCGACAAAAGGCGTTATCCGAAAGGAGATTATGGTGCTGATAAAGTCGTTTTTGTAGAACAGTTTTATGGAACGTATAGCGAATGCCTCAAAATGGAGAAAATTAAACTTTACGGATATCCTTTGTT
>CAZJXN010000127.1:3643-15544 GCA_964549655.1 uncultured Saprospiraceae bacterium | reverse complement strand
AAATTATTGAATCTATTGGCTATTATTTCTGCTCTTTTTAACCCGATATTCGCATGATATGCAATTTTTAATTGTAACTCATGTTGCGTGCCCTCATTACAACAATAGGAACGCGGATGACGCGGATACAACGGATTTTCGCAGATTTTCTCCCCACTAACCTGCAACTTTTTATTTAGAGCAAGCGTAGCTAAAATGAAATCCGCGGGAATCCGCTAAATCCGCGTCATCCGCGTTCCTATTATGGTTATACGTGCACGTAATATAAAATTGCAAAACAAGTCAACCACTTACTGTGACTGTCTACACTAAATATTCCTCCAAAATCTTGCTTTTCGGCGAGCATACTGTCAATCGCGGCTCTAACGCCTTGGCTATCCCCTATCCTACATTTGGCGGCGAATGGGCGTATTCGTTGGATTTTTCCCAACAGCAAAATCTCTCCGCTTTTGCCACTTATTTAGAAAATTTACAACAGGAAGGCATTTTACAAGCTGAATTGGATTTAACTGCTTTTCGAGCGGAACTCGCAAAAGGACTTTATTTCAATGCTAATATTCCAATGGGCTATGGTTTGGGAAGTTCGGGTGCGCTATGTGCGGCTGTTTACGACCGATTTTGTAAAAATAAAATGGAACGAACGGAAAGTGAGCGGTACGCGGAATTGAGAAGTGCTTTAGCGCAGTTGGAATGTTTTTTTCATGGTGCAAGTTCCGCTACGGATGTGCTGGTGGCTTATTTGAATCAACCTCTTATCATCCGAGGCAATGGATTGGTAGAGACCGTAACTTTACCCAAAAATCCGACCTTAACTTTTTTTCTGTTGGATACGGAAACGGTGCGTAGCGCAGGCACTTGGGTTAAATATTTTCTACAACGTTGTGAAAAAGCGGATTTTAAAACCGATGTAGTTACCAAACTTGTTTGGTATAATAACGAAGTCATTGCTAATTTTTTAAACGCGCAGTGGGATACATTTTTTGAAAATATAACAGACATTAGTCACCTCCAAATCAATCAATTAGCGGAAATGACTCCTCCAGCGTTTCATCAAATTTGGCAAGAAAGTTTAAAAGAAAAAAACTATCGCCTCAAACTCTGCGGTGCGGGCGGCGGCGGATTTATCTTAGGCATCACCTTCGATTGGCAACAAACCCAACTCGAATTATCCACTTATAAATTGTTAAAAGTGAACACGAATTAAGGGATTCACCTTATAAACCTTTCACCCTATCACCCCTTACAACTTATCATCCACTTCCTTCAACTGCTCTGCATCATAATCACCAAACCAATCGTGCAACTTCTTGCGCGCTTTGTCCCGCACTTCTTGATTGATATACGCGGCCACAGTCACCAAACCAAAACCCAGTACGCCCAAATCATCGGTATAACCCAAAATAGGACTCAAGTCAGGAATGGCATCAATCGGAGATAATAAATAGCCAAGCACACCGAGAATAATATTCTTCGCCCACTTCGGCGTATCACTTCGGCGGAAGGCAAAAAATAGCAATAACGCGCTATACACCGACTTAATCCCAATCTTGCGCGCAAAGCGACTGAATTTTTTCCAGAGTTTATTTTCTGAAAATTTTTTACTATACGTTACAAACGGGTTCTTCATTTCTTTCCTATTTCTTCTTTAACGTCTAATTCGATTTTCATGTTGAGTAGAATATATTTCAAGAACAAAATTTACACCTATTTAAGTTCAAGCGCATTCCTTTTTCGACGAACGAGCAGTCTGAACCATGATTTGTGTGATTTTGATGATGACCCTGACCCCTTTTTACATCTCCCCTTTCACCCATCACAAATCCGATCTTCCATTTTACCTTCTCCATTTTTCAGTCAGCAACTCCTGCGCGGGTCCAGCTACTTCCAATCCTGCATTTTTCCCATTTCCACCGAATATAAGTTGTTCATTTTCAAACAATTGAACCTCAATCACGGCTTGCATACTCTCATTGACTTTACCAACCATATTGCCCGAAAGCGGCGAAACCAGATTACCACCTGCTGCTTTATGCGCAATAATTTCCAAACGATTTTTTCGGTCTCTAAAGGAAAGTCGAACCGTATCGTCGTCAAAATCAGCTTTCATCATCGCGCCGGTATAAGTTGCAAACCGATATAATTTCTCATTTAACAAGAATCCTACAATATAGCCAATAAAATGACTGCCGAGCCAAGGAATCTTCGCCACCGAAGCCGATAAACACACGGGATACGCCGCTTCAAAATGATTGGTTTGCATCCAAATCCAAGCATTCGGAAATGATTCGCCCCAGTCTTTTTCGATGTAACCCTTGCCGTCTGTGAAGTCTACGTCCTCGCCGTACACGCGCATTCGCCCTTGCAAAGTATGATTCAGACTCACCACGCCGTGATAACATTCCATAAACGGTACAAACGAAAACCAACCCATGATGCCGGGCGCACCCAACATTCGGGGCCAGGGATAGCGATTTTGCCAATGTAATTCGCCTTGTAATTCCGGCAGATTTAAGTGTAACTGATTCGCACTAAAGAAGTTATCGGCTAAAGCCAATTCAAACGTTTCACTGGAAGGCTGAAAGTTATCTGCCGGAAATTCGTGATACGTAGATGTACTTTTTTTTCCATCCAACATTTGTATGAAAGCATGTGTATCGCCATTTTTACCCAACGAAATACCTGGAATGAGCGCAAAAACGAAACGCTCTGTCGGATCTACAATTTTAAAATACCAGCCTTCAAAGTAATTGCGCGTCCTGCCCCAACCGTGATACATATCGGGATTCCAAGTGGCACGCCAGCGTTTTGAGAAGTTATTGGGCACGTTAGGTTTTTTAAATTTGAAATTTTTAAGCGTAATCCCTTCTGGCGTAATTTTAACCGCAGAGACCGCAGCGTTTTTCTCAGAGGGCGCAGTGTTTTTTCTCTCACTGATTTTCTTTCACGCAAAGCCGCAAAGCCGCAAAGTTTTTTCTCCCGCACACCGCCAGTCGGCGAGGACAAGGAGGCGCAGCGGACGCAGAGAATTTATTTCGCAGCGTTTCCCATCCTCTCATCCTCCTATTCTCTCATCCTCCCATCCTCCAATTCTAACAACGCTATACTCTCAATATGATCCGTATGCGGAAACATATCCACCGGCTGCACTTTCAGCACGTCATATTTTGCACTCAATATATTCAAGTCGCGCGCCTGCGTAGCGGGATTGCAACTGACATATACGATTTTTGGCGATTCCAATTGCAACAACATTTCCACTACTTGCGGGTGCATACCAGCACGAGGCGGATCCGTAATGAGTACATCGGGTTTGCCATATTTTGCTACAAATTCCGTGGTTAGAATATCCTTTACATCTCCGGCATAAAAAATCGTATTATCAATATTATTCAAGCGAGCGTTCTCATTTGCATCTACAATCGCTGCTTCAATCTCCTCAATACCAACCACTTGTCGCGCATTTTGCGCCGCGTATAATGCAATACTTCCCACACCGGTATACAGGTCATATACATTTTCTGTGCCTTTCAAATCCGCAAATTCGATGGCAATATCGTACAATCGTTTTCCTTGTCGGGTATTAGTTTGAAAAAAAGATTTCGGTCCGACTTTAAAACGGACGTGTCCCAACTGCTCTTCAATATAACCTTTTCCATAATACGTCAGAATATCCAAATCCAAAATAAAGTCGTTGACTTTCGGATTTACACAATAGCAAAGCGTCGTGATTTCGGGAAATTGTAGCAACAACGCATCTAAAAACGGACGAATTCTGGACGGGTCATCTTCTAAAAAACTCATCACCAACATCACTTCGCCAGTAGTTGCTACCCTGACAACTAAGTTACGCAAAAAACCTTCTTTCCTTTTGGCATCAAAAAAATCTAAGTTTTGCGCATTGGCGATTTCGCGCGCAGCATTGCGAATGGCGTTGGAAGGTTCCGGCTGCAACCAACATTTGTACACATCCACAATTTTATCAAACTCGCCCGGACGGTGAAACCCAACCGCATTTCGATTCTCAATCGCTACGCCGGATTTCATTTCTTCGCTGGTCAGCCAGCGTTTATTAGAAAACGTGAATTCTAATTTATTTCGATAAAACGTACTTGACGCTGCGGGTAGAATGGGGAAAAATTCCTGCACATCTACTTTTCCGATACGTTTCAAGGCATTTTCAACAATTAATTCTTTATGTTTTAATTGCGCTTCGTAGCTCAAATGTTGCCATTTACAACCACCACACACATGGAAATGTTGACAAAATGGCTCGACGCGGTCTTCCGAATAGTGATGAAAATGCTGCGGCGCACCGTGTGCGAATCCTGCTTTCTTTCGCAATACGACTACATCTACCACATCGCCCGGCGCGACTTCTTCTACGAATAGCACTTGCCCGTCTTCCGTTCTACCCACCCCTTTTCCCTTGTCAGCAATGCCGGTGATGGTTATATTTTGATGAACTTTTCTTTTTTTATATCTCATTTTAGTATCTCTCTATGCTTGCCTGTGTTGCTTAATAGAACACGGATTTGCGCGGGTGCAACGGATGGTGGACGGATTTTTTCTCCGTACACTATATATATCGCCTAATAAAACACGGATTTTGGTCCCGCTGTATGGCAGAACGACAGATTAACATTGATTTTTTATTTCTTTTCCGTATATAATTTATTAAAACGTGTGTTCAAAAAGCAGCGCGAGCAAGTGTGGGGAGAAAAAATCTGTCCATCATCCGTCCCGCCGACGGCGGTATCCGTGTTCCATTTCCTACTCACGTTCTATCTCGTTAAAACAATATAATCCCGAATCAAAGTTTTCAAAAATTCGATGTTATCCTTTGGTTCTTCCTGAATGTCAAGCACTTGCACGAGGCGTTCCACGGCTTCATCTACCGCTTCATAATGCGCGTCATTTGTATGCAAACGCTGCCGAGCAAGGAGGTGTTTGAGCAGCAACATATCTTTTTCACTCAAGCGACGCACTTCCGGGTAACGCGGGGTATAATCTTCGAGCGAACTTATTTTTAGAATATCCTGCAATTGAAATCGCGCATTGTGCCGTACCCGGATGACGGTGGTATTCGCACTCATATCGCCCAACCGCTGCTGCTTGGGCGAAGAGCTGATCAGCAACGCGCCCAATACCCCAAATGACAACACACTGTCTACCAAATGAAAAATGGCACGTAGGAAATAATCGCTCAAGCCGGGTTCCTGCCCGTCTATCCGCACCACCTTGATGCCCAACGCTCGTTTGCCCCAGGAGCGCCCATTGGCAAGCACTTCCGACAAAAACTGATAGCTTACAAAGCAAGTAATTGGTACTAAAATATACCACATACGCATCAACATCCCAGAACCAATTACCAAATCTTGAATCGTACTGAGGGCAAAAAAAAGTATTGAAATATAAATTAATATTACAATAATAAAGTCAATAAAATAACTCAACGCCCGCTCGCGCAGGGAAGCCAGTTCGTACTCAATCGTGACGTTTTGCGTCGTGCGAATGTCAATGGTTTGCATATTTTTTTAAGATGCCAGATTTTGAGATGCCAGATGCCAGAAGCACTTGTGGCAAATTCAAGTAAAAATTTAACCTCAAATATCGTTATTCATTGCTATTGTAGAAATATTTTTATAAAATGCACTTTGAAAGATGCCAGATTTTGAGATGCCAGACTTTTACATAGGACATTTGATTTGTGTAAAATGGTCGAGCAGAACCATCTAACATAGATATTACATTTTTAATATAATATTTTTGATTAATGTAGTCTGGCATCTAAAAATCCGGCATCCGGCATCCAAAAAAATATGCGAGAAACAAATTTTATTCAGCAAAATAAAGGGAAGTGGCAGGAATTTGAGGCGGCATTGGACGGAGAATACGCGGACCCAGATAAACTCAGTGACCAGTTTGTACAAATTACGGATGACTTGTCGTATGCACGTACTTTTTATCCGAATCGTTCGGTACGCGTGTACCTCAATAGCTTGGCACAGCGTATTTTTTTCAAAATTTATAAAAGTCGGCGCTCACCACTACGTCGCATCAGAGAATTTTGGCTCGAAGAATTGCCGCGATTGATGTATGAATCACGACGAGAATTTTTGTTATCGTTCCTGATTTTTGTTGTCTTTTTTGGTATTGGCGTGCTTTCCAGCGCGATGGACCCGGAGTTTGCAGAAGTGATTTTAGGACCAGAATACATCGCGGAAACCGAGCGCAACATTGAGGAAGACGACCCGATGGCAATCTACAAGCAGCGCGGACAATTTGGGATGTCCTTGGGCATCACCGCTAATAACACTTGGGTCGCATTTCTCACGTTTATGACGGGTGTTCTTTTTGGCGTTGGCACCATCGCTATTATGATAAAAAATGCCATTATGATTGGCGTTTTTCAATATTTTTTTATTGAGCGCGGCTTATTTTGGGAATCATTTCTCACGGTGTGGGTACACGGCACATTAGAAATTTCAGCTATCATCATCGCAGGTGCGGCGGGCATTACGATGGGCAAAGGACTGGTTTTTCCGGGTACGTACACGCGGGCGCAGTCGTTTCAGCGGTCGGCGCGGCGCGGCGTGAAAATTATGATTGGCATTGTACCGATTATTATAATGGCAGGAATTATTGAAGGTTATCTGACCCGCCATACGGAAACGCCCGATGTGGTGCGCGGTGCATTTATTTTGCTTTGTTTACTTTTTGTGTTGACGTATTTTGTTTGGTATCCGTACACGAAAAGTAGGCAGCCGCTCGTCAAACCCTTGCCAGACGCAAAGATTCCTCCAGATAACATTCAACGCATCAACTTTACAAATATCAAATCCTCCGGTGAAATTTTTGGCAATATTTTTCTATTCTACCGAAATCATTTTGGTAAAATCGCAACAGTGGCGGCACTCACTGCTTTACTTTTTAGTGGAATGGTCGTCGTATTTACGATTGGGAAACCAGCAGAAAGTTTCCAATTTCCTGCTGGTTTGTTGGGAATGTTTCGAGGCTTACCCGCTTTTTTTGATTTTGGAAAGGTGTTTTATTTACCTTTTGTACATCTTATTACATTTACGATTTTAATTACAAGAATATTTAGTTGGTTACAAAAAGAAAGTAATCCCGATGAGCGCAGTAATTTTTGGGCGAGTTATTTTAAAACGATGGTTTGTGTAGCACCGCTCGTGCTGATTCTTGCCATTCAACAATGGTACACACTTTACTTATTCTTAGCAGTATTGCCGTTAGCACTCACTTGGGCACACGCCGCACAGGTGGAAAACGAAAATAATTGGACAGCTATCGGGCGTACTTTTTCGTTATTGCGTGGCAATGTAGGACGAGCAGCAGGACTTGTTTTAGTCTTATTTTTAGTCGGAATGTTATTTTTCTTTATCACAGATACGATATTACTTTGGTTTTATTTAGATTTGGTAAGTTGGATTATCCCATTAGAAGAAGCGCAAATGACGCAGTTCAGCGTAGTGTTACTTACTTTTATCAGCTTTCTTATTTTGAATTTAATATTGGCATTATTTATTACAGGATTTGGTTTGTTATATTACACGTTACAAGAAGTACGAGAAGCGGGGCATTTGCGGCAGCGTATTCAGGAAATTGGGGTGGCGCGGCGGATTAAGGGGTTGGAGCAAGAGGGGTAGTCTTATTTTGGAAACATGAAGAGCTATTTATATTTATTCTTTAGTTAGCTCTGTTCTTAATTGTTCTATTTGTTCGTGCGTCAGTCCTGTCAAATCGCTTATAACTTGGTTATCGTATCCTTTTAGTATGCCGTTTTTAGCGGTTTCTTCTATCGCTTCTTCTCGTATCAATTTTTGTACTTTTCGCTTTCCCACTTCTATTTTAGACTGCTCCCATTCCTCTGGACTAATATTTTCAAAACTAATAATGTCAGTAGCTCTTTTTACGCCTTCGTTTGTCGTATTTATAGTAGGATTTTGAGGATTGTGAATACTTTCGTAAATTAAATCTAACCAATCCCGATAATTTTGCGGCGTATCCGCTCCTTTGTAATTCGGATTTAAATAAATGAGTTGGTGATTAAATAAGTTACGCTCAATATTTTTTAAATTTTTAGGGTTTACGTTGGAAATTAATACCTCATCTCTAAAAATTTCTCTCGTCTTTTCATGAATTTTGTAAGGCGCAGTCATTACTACAATCGTGTAAACAGTTTTTTCTACCGTATAATCCTCAGAAGTGCGTTGTTGTTCAGTAATAGCTTGTAAATGATAATGTAGAAATCGGTCAAAATTGTGGTCGTATTCTACCTTTTGAATTTCAATAATAATACGCCTCTTTACATCTTCTGCAAAAATATCATATTTGAAATTGATATTACCTAATTTAGGTTGAAACGCTTTCTCCGTCTCAATTTTCTCTGGATCTACTTCAATACCGACAATATCTTTTACAAAAGCCTTAAAAACAATTATATCTGTAAACGCTTTCTTGAAAAATACTTCATTATCTAATCGGGCTAAATACATACTCTATCTTTTTATGCAAAATTACAATATTTTTAGCTAAAAAATGGTCAGACGATTCCAAAATTCGCCTGACCAATTTTATACTTCTTACATCCTCCTATCTTCCCATCCTCTTATCCTCCACCGCTCACAATGCCTTCTTCAACGTCCCCAAATACGCCACCAAATCCACCAATTCCTGCTCACTCATATTCGCTTGCAAGTTTTCGGTCATCAGGGAAGTAAGCAGTTCGCTGCGAGAAACGACATCCGATTTCTTCACCGTTTGCCGTTGCATCATGAATTGCATTTCTATTTTGTCCGCCGTTTCAGATACGATTCGACCAAAGGCAGCCGTGCCATCTTTCAGTTGTATTTTGTGTGCTTCATAGCCAAAACTAATACCTTGACTTGGATATAAAATCGAAGCGTACAGGGCTTCTTTGGAGAGTTTATCACCAATTTCACTTAGTTCAGGACCGAAATCCACACCTTCTTTATTTACAACATGACAATTATTACACAACATTTTATATACTTCTTTACCTTTTGCAATGTCACCCGTTTTGTCTGCCAGCACAGAGACGGGTGGCAGGGATGCGCCTGCTTTGCTATCGGGCAGTTTCAGATATTTAGCAGCTTCGCGGATGTTGGGTCGCCAAGCAGTTTGGAATACGCCGGCAGCAGCGATGTGCAAGTCCGCAGGAATTTTCTTATTTTTCGCCAGTTCAAGCAGTTGGTCTTCCGTCTCCCAATCACCGCCAAACGTGCGTATCGCCAGCCTGCGCAAGTCCATATTTTTCGTGGTATCCATGAAGACGCTTTCCATAATTGACGCGGTTTTGTCGTCCTGCATATTCGCCCACAGCGCCGTCAGCAGTGCCTGCGATTCATCTACATTATTTTTATTCAATACGGTTTTAAACAAGTCAGTTCGGTTCCAATTGAGCAGTGTTCTTGCGGCTTCTCTTCCAATCGTGCTGTCTGGAAATTGGATGGCAAGCGCGAGCAAATCATTAGATTTAGATTTTAAATTAAAAGCGGTGGATAATTCTACAAATTCTAACGTGCCTTTATAATCATTGAGCGTTTTATTTAGTTTGGCAGTTAATGCGGGCGTCATTTTGAGCTTGTCGGCATTCATGTGCTTGAGGGCGAATAACAACTTCTCCCCTTCGGATTGCGCCACTAACTCCGCCAACACTTGCTGCTTGGACGGGTCGGCATGAAAATCAAACGCGCGGAAATAGGGCAACATTTCCTTTTCAGGAACCGATTTTATAATCTCTGCTAATAATGGCAAGGCGGCTTTACTTCGACTTCTCCACACAATTTGGCGACCTGCTTCTGTGTTCCAATCTGTACCAACTTGCTTTTTCCAAGCGGCGAAATACGCGTCTTCATTGCCTTGTGCGCTAATGCCAAGTGCTTCTAAGTACCAGCGGTCTTTGCCGTCATGTTGCGTTGCCAATTGTGCCCAAAGTGCCGGTGCTTCCGGTGATGTGCTGCCACGCAAGGCGATTGCAACTTCTCGTCTCACTTGCGAAGATTTATCATTTACTAATTTTGTAGCGATTGGAATCATGTCTTTTTTCAACTGACGAGCCAATCGAAGTCCTGTAATCCGAATATTTTCATCTGAATCGCTTAGTGCTTCATTTACATAAGTATCCGAGTTATTTAGTTTGGATAATACCCACAGAACTTGCGCACGCTGTCTTGGATTATTGGATTTCCAGACTTTTTGTAATTCCGATTCCGCATTTTGACCCATTCCCATCAACGCCATCCAACCTCTATAATGAATATCATTATTAGAATGTAATAAAGCTTGTACGGCGCCAGCAGGCGTTTTCAAATCCATCGCTGGAATATTATACTTCGCTTTTGGCGTTGCAATGCGATAGATTCTACCTCTATCCAAGTCGCCCACTTGGTGTCCACCCACGCCTGGGTCGTACCAATCCGCTACAAAAAACGAGCCATCCGGCGCAACCGCTACATCGGCGGGACGAAACCACTGGTCTTTTTGCCCTTCTAACAAGTTGACAATCTTTGCTTTATAACCAGCACCATCTTTTTCCGTCACATACGAGCGCACCACATTATGCCCTGGCTCCGCGTGAATCATTTGTCCTTGAAAAACTTTTGGCAACATCGTACCTTCATACATTACAATTCCACAAGGCGAACCTGCTTCTGTTTGTAATAAATTCGGCACCACGCCTGGGTCATTCAAATGCCAATGTTGGAGCGGGATTTCAGCTTCCATATTCGTGCGGCGAGCTTGCCAACCGGCACCAGTTATTTCATCGGTGTAACCGTAATTACCTTGTTCCATTACATAATTAATCCGCGTACCTTTATTGCCATCGTCATCATTATCCGATTGCCAAATCGTGCCATACGGGTCAACGGTGAGTTCATAATTATTTCTAAAATTATGACCTAATACTTCCACATTCGAGCCATCTGCTTCGCAACGTAAAGCAAGCCCTTGACGGAACGGTTTTCCATTGGTTACAATTTTACGACCGTGAATGTCCACAACGGTATCGCCTGCTGCATTCAACAAAGTTTCTCCAGCGTTGCCCATATTAAAATACAAGCGACCATCGGGTCCAAAAATAAAGGCGTGTACCGCGTGGTCATGCTGTTCGCCCATAATTCCTTTGAATAAAATTTCTTTTTTCTCAGGTACATCATCGCCATTTTCATCGGTGAAAACAAAGACATTTGGGCTACAGGAAACGATGATTTTTTTATCCAACACGGCAATTCCAAGTGCTGAATTTACATCGAGACCTTGATAAAAAACCTTACTTTTATCGGCTTTGCCATCGCCGTCGGTATCTTCCAAAATCATGATGCGGTCGCCTTTTTCTTTAACCGGATTTTTCGGATTCAATTCATTTCGATAATTATACGCCTCAGTTACCCACACGCGCCCACGTGCGTCAATCGCCATATTGGTCGGGTTGCTAAACATGGGTTCTGAGGCAAAAAGCCCTACTTCCAGTCCATCATATACTTTTAAATCAGCTAAAGAACTTTCGGTAGAATGCTCTTCGGGCATGACAGCCTGCTTTCGAGCGCAGTAAAACGAGATAGACGCGATGAAAGCGAGTAGTAATACGGTTTTGATAGTTTGCATACGATAAGGTTTATTCCATAGGAATTTCTATGGGAGGTGTTGGATATTGATAATCTATTTAGTTTTAAATTCTACGAATTACAGTACTTCAATTTCTTCTGCGGATAACCCTGTATATTCTATAATTTTTTCTATCGGTTCACCATTTAATTTCATTTGTCGAGCTATTTTTTGATTGTTTTGTACTATACCTTGCTCTATACCTTGCTCTATACCTTGCTCTATACCTTGCTCTATACCTTGCTCTATACC
>CAZJXN010000127.1:0-3543 GCA_964549655.1 uncultured Saprospiraceae bacterium | reverse complement strand
CTATACCTTGCTCTATACCTTGCTCTATACCTTGCTCTATACCTTGCTCTATACCCCTTGCCATACCTTCTTCATTCGCCGTGTCTATCACGTTTTTCAAGTCTCTAAAATACTTCAAGCTATCTTCATATCTCATGCGGTCTTCTGGCGTGAATTTAGCAATTTCTGCTGCTTCAAATAGTTTTTGGAAAACACGCTCTTGTAATGCTTTCGGACGATTTTCTAAGTCTGGCAGATGTTTCAGCACATATAACCATTTGTCAAAATCAGTTTCTAACTCCTCCTCCGTTTTGGTAAAATGAGGCATTTCCAGATAAATGTAGGTGAGCTTATCGTAGAATATTCGGTTATGCTGGTCTTTGAGTTGTACTTCATGCCGTACTTCTTTTTCCGATGCGTCTTCTGAAAAAACAAAATCCAGAATACCGACCGTGTAAACAGCAGCCAATTTATAATTCCAATTTCCCTTCAAAGCTTGCTCCTGAATCGGAAAAGACGAGTAATAAATCGTTCTATCCTTAAAATAATTTTGCTTGGCTTTTTGCATTTCTACAATGAAGCGCTCGCCCGTTTCGCTGATGCAATACAAGTCAAAAATCGCTTTTCGGTCTAATTCTGTATTGCCGAGCCGTTCGGACGTGGCGTAAGTAAGTTCTTGAACGCGGTGGTGGGGCGGCAGTACCTGATTCAGAAAATCAATCAATAAATCCTTATTCAACTCGGTGCCAAATAATTTTTTAAATCCAAAATCGGTAAAAGGGTTAATGTATTTATCTTGAAGTGGACTCATTTTTGTAAAATGGCTATTTAAAAAGTACCTTCCAAAACTACGCAATCCAATTTGATTTCGCAATAAAAGATGTGCTAAATACCATTTTATGATTTTCTAAATCAATTTTAAAATCTACTTCATGCCCAACTGCCCCCGCATCATCCTATCCCAACTTCGGTCAGACATCAACCTGCGCAATCGCGGCGTGATTTTGGCGAGTAAGCCAACGCGGTAACGAGTCTTTGGCTTTGTATCAGTAGCAGCTTCCAACACAACTTTGGCGACCGTTTCTGGTGTCAAAATGCCGTAAGATTTGTTGTTCGGGTCGAACATTTTGGTGGTCATCGCAGCGAATTTCTGCCGAAATTCTTGGTAAGGACTGTCAGCCATTGCTGGCGGATAATTTGCATTAGTCGTGTCCATAAAATTGGTGTGAACGCCGCCGGGTTTAATGAGCGACACCTCAATGCCAAAGGGACTTACCTCGCCACGAAGCCCGTCGTTAAAGCTTTCCAGCGCGAATTTGCTGGCGTGATACGCACTCGCGCCGGGTGTAGTGAATTCTCCACCGACGGAGCCAATGTTAATAATCCGACCGCTTCGTTTGCGGCGCATGGCAGGCAGTACGAGTTGGCACATTCTAATTAATCCGAATACGTTGGTTTCAAATTGCTTGCGAATACTGCCCATCGGTAACTCTTCTAAAATGCCATTCTGACCATAACCTGCATTGTTGACCAAAATATTCACGCCATCGGTTTCGCTTTCTATTCTTTGAATGGCGGCGACCATTGAGGCTTCTTCGGTCACGTCTAATTGGAGCGGTTTGCAACCTAATTTAACCAATTCGGACAGTGAGTTAATATTTCTGGCACTTGCGTAGGTCGTGAAACCTTTTGCTACAAACATTTTGGCGGCTGCTTTCCCAATGCCATTGGAGGCTCCTGTTATTAAAACAACTTGCTTTTTCATGATTTAAGTATTTAAAGTGAGTAATCACTTACTACAACATACGAAAATTTATTTTGGTTCATATTTTTGCTTGATAAATTTTATCAATTGTTTATTTTCCTTCTCATTTGATTGAGAAAGTAATGAAGCCGTTAAACCATTTAAAACAGTAAATAAATAAAGCGTCTCTTGTGCTGGATTATTATATTTTAATTTGACAAACGCGTTTTGCACGGCGGCAGATAATGGCAGGAGATAATTACTATCTTGAAAAACTTTGGCGTATTTTTTACTTTGTGTTTTTAAATTGTATTGCAAAGTCCAAAATTCTTTCTCTTTTTTTATCATTTCAAACGGTAAATCAATCACTTTGTAAATAACTTCCAAAGGATTATCTGTTGCTAAAATAGGCTGAATAACTTGTCTGATTTTCTCCGTTCCACTGCTGACAATCGCAGCTAACAAGCCTTCTTTATTTGTAAAATGTTTAAAAATTAATCCTTCCGACACACCCGCTTCTTTGGCAATTTGACTGGTCGGTGTACTTTCGTAGCCTTGATCGGCAAAGAGTTTGAGTGCTACTAAAATGATGTTTTCTTGTCTTTCAGTCATTGACGATTTATAGTGAGTAATCACTTTTAAACGCCCTATTAATAAATTAGTTTTGGTTTCTTTTAAATTTCCGTTATTTAGCACAACTTCACAACACCTACCAGTGTTTAAACATTAAAGCGATGAACATACACTTTTTATTGGATATTTTTTTTGTGCGCGAAATTGGACTGACAGAGTTACAAGTGATAAAAGTATTAATGGCGGCGTTTTTAGGCGTTTTATTTACACAATCTGGCTTGGATAAAGCGTTTGATTATAAAGAGAATCTGGATTATTTCATGGGGCATTTTAAAGATTCGCCTTTGCGTAATATGATTGGATGGTTAATGCCAGTTATTACTGTATTAGAAATATCGGCGGGCATTTTATCATCCATCGGTGCCGTTTTATTATTTTTTAAAGAAGAGAATATTGCATTTGCAGGAAACTTACTGGGTGCTTTATCCGTTTTGGCTTTGTTTTTCGGGCAGCGCGTAGCGAAAGATTATAATGGAGCGGCAGTGTTAGTGCCTTATTTCCTCTTGTGTGTGTTTGGCTTATATTTGTACCTTGCTTAAATTTTATGTAAAGTGATAGACATGAAAATAGAAGAAGCCATTAAGCAGAAGCGTCCTTTTCGGAATGGACATCAAAAAGTAATGGTGAATCTGATTTATACAACGAACTGGCTAACCGATCAAATAAGGGAGCATTTGAAACCTTATGATATAACGGTGCAACAATATAATGTTTTACGGATTCTGCGTGGAGCAGGCAAACCTATTTCCACGTCTGACATTCGAGAGCGTTTGTTGGATAAAATGTCGGATACCTCCCGCATGGTGGAGCGCCTTTGCCAAAAAGGACTGGCGACGCGCGCAACTTGCCCAACTGATAAGCGGCTGGTGGATGTGTCCATCAGCGAAGCCGGTGAAAAAGTGTTACTCGCATTGGAAAGTTATAATACACAAATGGATAGGATATTACACAATCTGACAGAAGAACAAGCCGATCAATTGAGTGATTTATTGGATACAATAAGAGATATGGAGAAGTAAGTGTCTTTGCAGAAGTAAGTAAGTAGACAGTTTTCACTAGGCAGTTAGCAGCCCCTTAAAACGTTGACAACCAGAAATTTAAATTTATTTATTTTCTAATTTAATTCTGCTCGATTACTTACTTCTACTTTGGCACTTTAGAAAATGAAGAAAAAAGGAGAGATTTGG
>CAZJXN010000126.1:7796-15748 GCA_964549655.1 uncultured Saprospiraceae bacterium | reverse complement strand
TGCGCGTACCTCACTATCATCCTAAAAATCAAGCAAATCAAGGTTCAGACAATTTAATTTCTCCGCTGGCGCTTCCCTGAGTTGCGCTGGGGACATCCCCGATGGAGTTGGGGGCAGCTCCAATGGCATCCATTCTATCCCCAATGGTGCTGGGGGCTTCCCCGATGGCGCTGGGGGCAGCTCCAATGGCATCCATGCTATCCCCAATGGTGCTGGGGGCTTCCCCGATAGCGTTGGAGGTGTCACGAAATGAGTTCGGGAACGCCAGCATTGAATGCAGGAAGCCACCAGATTCTTCAAAGCGTGTTTTGCGACCTTTTGCGTGTGAAAAGGAATCAAAAACGGCTGGCTTCCAACAAAAGAAACTAATCTCCCCATCTTTCCGTTTGCATTTAAAAAACGTATCTTGTCAAAAAAAATCATATGCAGGCTGTATCTTTAAATGAGCGGATTGTGACCGCGCCGGATGAAGCACCCCACATTGCCGGGCATCGTATTCGGGTGAAAGATGTGGTGGGTTGGTATGAGCATTTGGGCATGAGTGCAGATGAAATAGCCGCTATTTATGACTTGCAACTGGCAGACATCTTCGCGGCACTCGCTTACTATCATGCCAATATCGAAATCTTACAGCAGCAGTGGCGCGAGGAAGAAGGATTGGTAGAAGCACTAAAGCAGCAATATCCTTCCCGATTACTACAACGCTTGCGCAGCAATGACTAAGGTAAAATTTTATACGGATGAACACATTGCCAAAGCAGTCGTGAAAGGGCTTCGAGTGCGTGGTGTGGATGTTATTGGCTGCACAGAGGCAAAAATGCTGGGTGCAACAGATGAGGAACAACTCGCTTACGCTCGTCAAGAAGGGAGGGTGATAGTGACGTATGACAACGATTTTTTGAAACTCCACGCTAACGGTGCTTCACACGCTGGGATTGCTTTTGCAACAAATCCTTTATCCATTGGTGATATGGATTAGCATTTTATTATTGTTATACGAAGTGCTGGATTCAGAGGAGATGAGAGATAAAATTGAGTTTATTTAGAATAGAATGGTCAGCCGACTTCAAGTCGGCTGACCACTTTCATTTTAAACCTAAAACTAAAATAGAAACTTTTTCCTACTTCGCCGCCAACACATCCACCATTTCAATCACGGGGTCAGATGCCAACAACTCCGCCGCATTTGCCATCAACGCTGCTGCAATCGGTCCGTCCAAGTGCGCTTTGCGACCTGCTTCATGCGGGAAAGTATCAAAAATGCCAAACGTAGAAGGTCCGAGTTGAATGCCGTACCACGTGAGCGTATCGGGTTCGTCTTGCGCCATGGCCAAACCACTTTTCAAAAAGTTGGCTACTGCTTGTTCCTTGCCGGGCTTGGCTTCCAATCTTACTAAAAGGGCTACTTTAGACATTGTATTTGATTTAGGTTAGCAATTGGATTGTACCATTTTACATACGAGGGGAAGCATGGAAGTAGACTTTTTTGGAAACCGCAAAATATAAAATATTAAATTTAAAATGTAAAGCGGGAAATCCTCCCATCCTCCTATCTTCCCATCCTCTTTTTTTATATCTTTAAAACCTAAAAACACCTAAACCATGCCAATTCAAAAAAATCTTCTTTTGTTGCTTTGCTGGAGCAGTTTTGCAATGCTTGTAAACGCTCAAACGACCCATGATTTAAAACTTTGGTACGATAAACCCGCCGCCAAATGGGAAGAAGCACTGCCCGTCGGCAATGGACGATTAGCGGGCATGATTTTCGGCGTGCCGCAGCAAGAATTAATTCAACTCAACGAAGGAACCGTGTGGGCGGGTGGTCCGAATAATAACATCAACCCAGAGACGGGCAAAGCGATTCCTGAAATCCGAAAACTACTCGTGGAAGGCAAATATGAAGAAGCGCAAAAACTGGCGAACGATAAGGTGAAATCCACCAATAGCGGAATGCCCTTACAACCTGTCGGCGACTTGTTGATTCAATTTCCCAACCATGAAAATGCTACAAATTACTACCGCGATTTAGACCTTGCAAATGCAATAGCTTCCGTGCGTTATGATGTAAATGGCACCCAATTCAAACGGGAAATATTTTCGTCTTTCACTGACCAAGTTATTATCGTGCGGCTCACGGCGAACAAACCGGGCAGCATTTCTTGCAATTTATCTTTAAACAGTCCGCATCAAAAGCAAGCGATTAAAATTGCAGGAAAAAAATTAATCCTCACGGGCACGACCGGTGACCACGAGGGTCAAAAAGGGATGGTTCAATTTGAGATGCAAGTGCAGCCTATTCTAAAAAGTGGAACGATGACAGTTGATTCTAATCAATTGATGATCAAGAATGCAAACGAAGTGATTTTGTATCTTTCTATTGCAACTAATTTTAAAAATTATAAAGACATCAGTGCTAATCAAACCGAGCGTGCCACGACTTATTTACAAAATGCACTTAAAAAAGATTATGCGACTGCAATCAAATCACATCAAGTTTTCTATAAAAAATATTTCAATCGCGTACAACTTGATCTCGGCACGACCGAAGCCACAGAACTATCCACCGACAAACGCTTGGAGCAATTCGCTTCTTCTTTTGACCCACAGTTGGCGACGCTTTATTTTCAATTCGGACGCTATTTAATGATTTCTGGCTCGCAGCCGGGCGGTCAACCGATGACTTTGCAGGGCATTTGGAATCCGCATTTGCTGCCGCCGTGGGATAGTAAATATACCATCAACATTAATACGGAAATGAATTATTGGCCCGCCGAGTCCACCAATTTGAGCGAATTACATGATCCATTATTTAAGTTATTACAAGATATAGCACAAACTGGTAAAGAAAGCGCCACCAAAACCTACGGCGCACGCGGCTGGGTGACGCATCATAATACCGACATTTGGCGCGTGACCGACCCGGTGGATGGCGCGTATCTTTGGGGCTTGTGGCCCATGGGCGGTGCGTGGTTGAGTCAGCATTTGTGGCAACATTATTTGTACACCGGCGATAAAAAGTTTTTGCAAACCTATTATCCGGTGTTGAAAGGCGCGAGCGATTTTTTTGTAGATGTATTGCAAAAGGAAACGACGCATAACTGGCTCATCGTTTCCCCTTCGGTCTCGCCGGAAAATGCGTACTTTAAAAATCAGGAATTCGCTAAAAATATCGCCATCACTGCCGGCGCTACGATGGACAATCAATTGATTTTCGACTTATTTTCCAATACGATTCGCGCTGCTGGCATTTTGAAAGTAGATGCGGCTTACATCACTTTATTGCAACAAAAACGCAGTCAATTAGCGCCCATGCAAATCGGGCAGCACAGTCAATTGCAAGAGTGGCTCCAAGATTGGGATGACCCAGAAGACAAGCACCGCCACGTCTCGCATTTGTATGGTTTGTACCCATCCAATCAGATTTCGCCCTACCGAACGCCCGACTTATTTGAAGCGGCACGCACTTCTCTCCACTATCGAGGCGATGTGTCCACGGGCTGGAGCATGGGTTGGAAAGTGTGTTTGTGGGCGCGTTTTTTGGATGGGAATCATGCGTATAAATTATTGACTGACCAACTCTCACCTGCCGACCGCAGAAAAGACGGTAATATGTATGAGAATTCAGGCGGCACGTATTCTAATTTATTCGATGCGCATCCGCCATTTCAGATTGATGGCAATTTTGGATGTACGGCGGGCATCGCCGAGCTATTTGTGCAAAGTCACGACGGTGCAATTCACATTTTACCCGCTCTACCGGACGTTTGGAAAAAAGGGAAAATGAGTGGTTTGAAAGCGCGTGGCGGTTTTGAAGTGGACGTTGCATGGGAAAATGGAAAAATTACCAATTTGATTATAAAATCTAATTTAGGCGGCAATTGTCGGTTGCGTTTACCGAATGCCTTGAAAGCCAATGGAATAACTGTTACATCCGCTACGGGGGAGAATCCAAATTCTTTTTACAAAACACCGATTATAAAACAAGCCTTGCTTTCGCCGAAAGCGGAGTTGAAAGGTATTGATCTGAAAGAAACGCTACTGGTTGATTTCAGCACCACTGCCGGCAAAACGTATACATTTCGCCCGTGAAGGAATGTCATCACTTTGAGTGATGACATCCTTTTATAATTCAATGCAACTTTAGCGTATCGGCGACTGCCGGTGCACGGGTTGCATCACTTTGAAATACGCTACCTCTTGACTTTTATGACAATCATTACAAGTTTGCGTTAAATCTATAAATTGCCTATCAAAAACCATTACATCTTTTGCATCTAATGCTTTTTCCATTGCTGGTAAGGCGACCGTTAGATATTTTTGCGCAGGTTCGGCACGCTTCGGGCGGCGCACGAGGGCGTATTCGAGCGTGGATTTGAGTTTTTCGAGTTGGTAATGCGCGTAGTCCCAATTGGTATCTTGCACTGCCCAATAGAGTTCGGTGTAGCGATAGCCCGTTTCGACCATTGTCATATCCAAGCCGCGCAGTTGCCCGGAGACGGTTTCCAATTTTTCATTAGTTGTACCTTTGAGCCAGCCGTCGCGCCCGACGGGTTTGCTGGAGTGGCAAGCGCAAATCAAGGTTAGAATGGTGAGGGTGAGTAGGGTAGTGGTAGTAGTTTTATTCATACGAAAAGGAATTTGACATTTACGGGTGAAAATAAGAAGTTGTTATTGGATTATTTGCGAAAGCAAAAAATTAACCGCCGTTACAGCGATGAATGTTAGCCAATTGACGACATTCTTTCTGTTCTTCCACATTCCCAATTTTTATAATTTCAAAAATAATATTATCTTCGATTAAAGCCTATAAACCGGAACTATGTCACGCTATTTACTTATATTTTTTTTGAGTGTATCGTTGTTATCATCAAGTCCGTTGCACGAGACTCGACTTGGACCAGAAATATGCGACAACGCTTTGGACGACGATGGCGACGGAAAAATTGATTTGAATGACCCAGATTGTGATTGCCCCGAGGTCAAACCTATCTCCTTGATTCCCAATCCTTCGTTTGAAAAAATGAATTGCTGTCCGACTAACCGCAGCCAACTGAACTGCTCAGAAACGTGGATACAGGCTTCCGAGGCGACGACCGATTACTTGCACACTTGCGGTTGGATGGGTTGGGATCACATGCCGCCGCCCTTGCCGTTCCCGGATGGTATGGCTTGCGTAGGTTATCGCAATGGCAGGTTCAATAATGTTGTGCAGCCGGGCTGGAAGGAGTACACCGGCGCGTGTCTGGCATCGCCCTTGCGCACGGGCACTACGTATCGGTTTGAATTTTACATCGGCTTTACCCAAGCTATTTATTCTCCTCCGACGACGGTCGTATTTTTTGGTTCTACCGATTGTAAAAATCTTCCTTTTGGCGTGGGCAATGCGGGTTATGGCTGTCCGACAAACGGTGCTGGTTGGAAACAATTGGGCAGTACCCAGGTAAGCGGTGTGAATGAATGGAAAAAAGTCAACCTCACCGTCACGCCGACCGAAGATATTTATGCTATCGCTATTGGACCGGATTGTGTTGACTTGAATGCCTCTGGTGATATTTATTACTTTTTTGATAATTTAGTATTGGCTGACCAAAAAGCGTTTGAGTTTGAAATTGCTGCCGTTGAACATCCTTGTTCTGATAATTTTACGTTAGAAGTGCCAAGTTATGATACTTTACAATATCAATGGTATAAAAATGGCGTGGCATTAGTAAATGAAACGGATGCGATATTACAAGTAAAAACCGGCGACGGCAATTATGTGGTGCGGATTATCAGTGCTAATTCTTGTCGAGTCACGAAGGTTTATTCGCATCGCATTCCCAATTTTATGACGCAGGTAAACCAAGTTATTTGTAAAGACGCACGGTATGATTTTCATAATCAATTGATTACAAAAGGTGGCAATTATAAAACGACCCTTAAAACCGCTCAAAATTGTGATAGTCTTGTTGAATTGAATCTCCGTGTGGCGGATGAAGAATTTGATACCGTGTCTGCCAAAATCTTTGAAGGAGAATATTTTCATGTCGGACCGTATCGTTACAATCAAGCGGGCGAACGGAATGTGACATTGCAATCTATTTATGGTTGCGATAGTTTGGTACATCTCACGTTGCAATATTATCAAGTATTTATGCCCAGTGCATTTTCACCGAATGCGGATGGAAGTAATGATATATTTACTATTTTTGGTGGAAATGAATTAGTTTTAATTAAACATTTACAAGTGTATAATCGCTGGGGCAATCTCGTTTTTCAACGACAGGATTTCACGCCAAATGACGATTCGCAAGGTTGGGATGGAGCATTGAATGGCAATCTCGCGCCCAACGGCGTGTACGTGTACACCACGCGCTTGCTCATGGACGATGGAAAAGAGCGGCAGTTTTCGGGGTCATTTGTATTGGTAAGATAGGACACTGATTTTTATGATTTTTTAAGGGTAGTTTATGATTAATCCCTACACGCGCTTGCTACATTTTAGGAACGCGGATTGAGCGGATTTATACGGATTTTATTTCACTTATACTAAAATGAAATTAAAATGGCGTATTAAATTATTTTAAAACCATGTAAATCAATTACTTACTGACTGCCAACTGCGTACAGCCAACTGCATACTGGTATTATTACATTAATCTAAAAACAGTAAATTTTGGTTTGAAATAGTTTGTAACTCCAAAGCTGCATTTCAAGAAATAGGAAGTTAAACAAAAAATCTGCGAAAATCCGCACAATCTGCGTCATCCGCGTTCCAATTATGCTATGAGGGTGCGTAACGTTAGCGATTAATAGAGAATCTTTGAAATCATAAATATCAGTGTCCTATTACACTAACGATGCTCCGTATTAATTTTTTCTAAGGCAGCCACGCCCGGATTTAAATCTTTCTCTCGTAAACTATTCAGCGGTTGTTCTACGGTTTTTATAAAATCATGTAAATCTTGGCTTTGCGGGTCTACATATAATAAACCAGTCAGAATTTCATCGTGCGCGTGTGCCAAGTGTAATCGTTGCACCGCCGAGCGTCGGTCGAGCGGATTCCAATCAGAAGCCAATTTGTGGAGTTGAAGCACCGAACCGTCGTGTAATTCTACATTTGTTTTTTCACCAATGCCATATTCCACCGTGATTTCCTCTTTTTCAGGTACAAAATCTACGGCAGCCGTCGCCTCGATGTGCGCGCGCACGTAGTCGTAGGATTTGGTAGAACCCATGTTATTGTTGAAAGTCACGCACGGCGACACCACGTCAATAAACGCAAAACCTTTGTGCGACAAGGCGGCTTTAATGAGTGGAACGAGCTGCGTTCTATCCCCAGAAAAACTGCGGGCTACAAAAGAAGCACCCAATTCAATCGCCATGCCGACAAGGTCAATCGGCGTAAACTGATTCGCTGCGCCCGATTTATTAATAGAACCAATGTCCGCCGTCGCAGAATCTTGTCCTTTTGTCAAGCCGTAGCAGCCATTATTCATTACGATGTACGTCATATTCAAATTGCGCCGAATGGCGTGTACAAACTGCCCCATGCCAATCGAAGCCGTGTCGCCATCGCCGGAAACACCAAGATAAATCAAGTTTCGATTTGCCAAAATCGCGCCCGTTGCAACCGAGGGCATTCGACCATGTACCGAGTTGAAACCATGTGAACTGCTCAAGAAATACGTCGGCGTTTTCGAGGAGCAGCCAATGCCGGAGAGCTTCGCAATGCGGTGCGGCTCAATATTCAATTCAAAACAGGCTTGTACAATCGTGCCGCTGATGGAGTCGTGTCCACAGCCTGCGCAGAGCGTGGAAATCGCGCCTTCGTAATCTTTTTTGGCGAAACCTCGTTCGTTTTTAGCGAGGGCTGGGTGGCGGAATTGTGGTTTTATGTAAGTCATAATTCTTTATTTTTTTCGCTTGTTACGCGCTCTTATTACATTTTGGGAACGCGGATGACGCGGATT
>CAZJXN010000126.1:0-7696 GCA_964549655.1 uncultured Saprospiraceae bacterium | reverse complement strand
GCGCTCTTATTACATTTTAGGAACGCGGATGACGCGGATTGGGCAAATTTCTGCGGATTTTGGTTACACATGTTTCTTACGCTTATAACTACAAATTATTTACTTTTTAAATTTTTGGTCATGTTTGAAAAAACTTTACGTGAAAATTCTGGCTTTTTTCCAAAATTTAATACAAAACCAATTTCAATAGAAGTGGCTTTCAAATAATTAAACAATTGTAATTCGTGTTCTTCTGAAATAAATTCACCCGCTTTTAATTCAAGGATAATTAAATCGTTTACAATGATATCACAAAAATAATCTCCTACTTCCTTTCCTTTATAATAAACTGGACAACGTTTTTGAGCTTCCACTCGAAATCCTCTCTCCTTCAATTCTAAATACAGCGCATTTTGGTAAACCTTTTCCAAAAATCCGTAACCTAATTCATTATAAACTTCATAAAAAGTATTCAAAAGCTCGTCCGTTAATTCTCTGTGTAATAACACGATAATAAATGTTTAGATATTGTGAAAATTTGTTTTATTAATTTTAAAAATTATAAAAAGAAATCCGCGAAAATCCGCTCAATCCGCGTCATCCGCGTTCCTAAAATGTGATACGGGAAGTCACGCTTGACATACCTTATTTCAACGACAAGCCATTGCTTGCAACAGTTACCTGAATCGTGCTTAATATCTGCTGTTGTATAAAATCCGCCGTAATCGGAAAACCATCATAATTCAGCACCCGAATCAACTGCTTCGGATTGACTTCCAATTCATTAATCAGCAACGAGCGGAATTGTGCGTCGCGGTTTTGTTCAATGACAAATACTTTTTCGTGGGCTTCGATGAATTCTAACACACTTTCTTGAAATGGAAAAGCCAGCATCTGCATTGCATCCAACTTTATTCCTTCTACCGCCAACAAATCCATTGCTTCCAACGCGGCGTAAGTCGTTGTACCAAAGAAGATTAAACCATAAGAACTTTCATTATTCGTTTGATAAAAAACGGGCTCTGGAATCATCGTTTTCGCGGTTTCCCATTTGCGCAGGAGGCGGTTCACGTTGCGCACATACGGCGCGCCCTCTTCCGTATACTTGGCATACTCGTCGCGGGAGGTGCCGCGTGTGAAAAACGAGCCTTTCGTAGGGTGAGTGCCAGGTAGCGTTCTGTAAGTAATCCCATCACCATCCACATCCAAATAACGCCCGAAAACCTCCATGTTTTCTAACTCCTCGGCATTCAGCACTTTACCCATATCATATTTTCGATTGTCATCCCATTCCAACGGCAGCGATAAATGGTCATTCATACCCAAATCCAAATCGGTCATTACCAAAATAGGCGTTTGCAGACGGTCTGCCAAATCCATTGCTAATGCGGTTAAATCAAAACATTCTTTTGGATTGCTTGGAAAAAGTAAGACGTGTTTCGTATCGCCATGCGAGGCGTAAGCGGCTAAGGTGATGTCGGATTGCTGCGTTCGTGTGGGCATTCCCGTGGACGGACCGCCGCGTTGCACATCCAACAAAACCGTTGGAATTTCAGCAAAATAAGCCAATCCCAGAAATTCGTTCATCAGCGAAATGCCCGGACCACTCGTTGCCGTAAATGCTCGTGCGCCATTCCAAGATGCGCCAATGACCATGCCAATCGCAGCTAACTCATCTTCGGCTTGTACCACTGCAAATTTCTTCCGTCCCGTTTCTGGGTCAATGCGCAAGCGATTCGCATATTTTTCAAAAGCCTGCACCACCGAAGTGGAGGGCGTAATCGGATACCAAGCCGCTACCGTCGCGCCGCCATATAGTGCGCCCAAGCCGCAAGCGGTATTGCCATCCATGACGATTTGATTACCAATTAAATCGCGCCGTTCCACTCGAATATCAAGCGGATAATCATAATGGTCTTTCACATATTGCATCCCCAATTCCAGTGCCTGATAATTGGACGGAATGAGTTTTTCTTTCTTGCGAAACTGGTCAGCTATGATATTTTTTAAAACACTTTCTTCGATTTCCAACAACGTTGCCAGCGCGCCTACATACACTACATTTTTCAACAACTGCCGCACGCGCGGGTCTTGAAAATGTTTGTTACAAATCTCCGTCATCGGGATGCCGACATAATTCACATCATCCCGAAAGAATTCTTTATGTAATGGTTTGGTGCTATCGTACACAAAATAGCCGCCGGGTTTAATCGTCGCCACGTCTTTGAGCATACTTTGCGGATTCACCGACACCATAATGTCAATGCCGTCGCGCCTGCCGAGGTAGCGTTTTTCGCTGATGCGCACCTCGTACCAAGTCGGCAATCCCTGAATATTAGATGGAAAAATATTCTTCGACGAAACGGGGATGCCCATTCTAAAAATAGCTTTTGCAAAAAGGTCGTTCGCGCTTGCCGAGCCGGTGCCATTGACGTTGGCGAACCGGACTACGCAATCGTTGATTCCTGTAAAATGCTGCATGGATGTCCTGCTTTTGTTACGGAGTATAAAAATTGTTGCATATCCCAAGCCGCCGTCGGGCAGCGTTCCGCGCACAAGCCGCAATGCAGGCACACGTCTTCATCTTTTATCATGACCCGCGTGGTGGGCAGCGTGTCAGAAATGTATAAATCTTGCGTGAGATTAAAAGCCGGCGCGTTCAAACGGAGGCGCAAATCACTTTCTTCCCCATTATCTGTAAATGTAATGCACGAGGTCGGGCAAATATCTACACACGCGTCGCACTCAATGCAGCGGCTGGTATTGAACACCGTTTGTACATCACAATTCAAGCACCGCTGGGCTTCTTTGAAACCGGTTTCCATATTAAAACCCAATTCCACTTCCATTTTGCGGTCTTTCAGCGAAATGGTTTTGTCCGCGTGTGGCACTTTGAAACGCAAGTCATTCGTCACGTAACTATCATAACTCCACTCGTGGATACCCATTTTCTGGCTTACCAAATTCGTGAATGGAGACGGACGGTCATTTATATCGTTTTCTTGACAAAATAAATCAATCGAAATGGCTGCCTGATGTCCGTGCGCGACGGCGGTAATCACGTTTTTAGGTCCAAATGCAGAGTCGCCGCCAAAAAATACTTTCGGATGGGTAGATTGAAACGTCACTTTATCCAAAACTGGAATTTCCCAATCTCCAAATTCGATACCCAAATCGCGCTCAATCCAAGGAAACGCATTCTCTTGTCCAATCGCTACCAGCACGTCATCCGCTTCGATAAACACATCTGGCTCGCCCGTTGGCTGGAGCGAACGTTTGCCATTTGCATCATAAACCGGTTGTACTTTTTCAAATAAAACGCCTTTGAGTTGCCCATTTTCGATTACAAATTCCTTTGGAGGCATATTGTTTAAAATCGGAATATCTTCACGCATCGCGTCTTCAATCTCCCACGGCGACGCTTTCATTTCTTTGAATGGGCTGCGAACGACAACTGTCACTTGTTCGCCGCCAAGTCGTCGAGATGTTCTACAACAATCCATTGCCGTATTTCCACCACCGAGTACGATTACTTTTTTACCAATTTTCTCTGTGTGTCCAAATGCGACACTCGCCAACCAATCAATCCCAATATGAATATGGTCTTTCGCATCCCAGCGACCGGGCAGTTTTGTCAAATCGCCTCCTCTCGGAGCGCCCGTTCCTACAAAAACTGCATCGTAATTTTTATCTAAAATCTCCCGCATACTGGACACATACGTTTTGAAATGCGTATGAATTCCGAGATTTAAAATATAGTTAACTTCCTCATTCAGAACCGATTCTGGCAAACGAAAAGACGGAATCTGACTGCGCATCATGCCGCCGCCCATTTCCTGTTCGTCATATAAATGAATTTCGTAACCCAGCGGAGCCAAGTCGCGTGCTACTGTGAGCGAAGCCGGACCGCCACCAATAATAGCGATGCGCTTGCCATTTTTAATTAAAGGGATTTCAGGAAGATATTCACTTATGTCACCTTTATTATCCGCAGCAACGCGCTTCAAACGGCAAATGGCGACGGGTTCTTCCTCCAAGCGTCCACGTCGGCAAGCAGGTTCGCAAGGTCGGTCGCAGGTACGCCCCAGCACACCGGGGAATACGTTGGACTCCCAATTGACGATGTATGCCTCCGTGTAACGCTCCGCCGCGATGAGGCGGATGTACTCCGGCACGGGCGTATGTGCAGGGCAGGCGTACTGGCAGTCCACCACCTTGTGAAAATATTCGGGATTAGAAAGGTCAGTCGGTTTCAATTTGTTGTTTATTTTACGCTTACCAATGGAGGCACAATTTATGACTGAAAAATGGAAAAACAAAGCGGTTTGATTTGGGAAATGAAAGTTGTGGCAGAAAAGTTGTTGGCGAATTTTCGCTGGGTTGAAGTTGGGTTTTAAATATTATTTTGCAGGTTTTAAAAAGTAACTTGTGTTATGCGCCCTCAGAGCGTAATTGGAACGCGGATGAAGCGGATTGGGCGGATTTTTTCCGCTTTATTCTTCACTTATTCCGCGCTCTTATTACATTTTAGGAACGCGGATGAGGCGGATGGAGCGGATGACGCGGATTTTTTTATTTATATTTAAAAGTATTGGTTGACTTGTTATTCAAAATTATAAACGCTACTTTAAGCCTTGATGTAGAGTTAGAGAAATGGATGAGCGAAAAAATCCGCCCGAATCCGCGAAAATCCGCCCAATCCGCGTCATCCGCGTTCCTAAAATGTCCTAAGCGTACGTCATATTCAAAAAAAGCAAAAAATGGTCACTAACATCCTTTTCCGCCCGTACCGTTCCGATGACTTTTTGGAACTCGAAGCGATGATTATAGAATTATATGCAGACGATGCCGCTACAACGGTAGGTGCGATGACCCACGAGCAAATTATTCGCACGGTAGAAACGATGACGAACAAGCCCGAAGTTGGTGCTATTGTTATTTTTGAAATGAACTCGGAGGTGATTGGTTATGCGATATTGACTTGGTTTTGGAGTAATGAATTTGGTGGTCGAATGTTGATTATTGATGAATTATTGGTGAAAGAAGCATTTCGTGGACATGGCATTGCAAGTCATTTTCTTCAAACTTTATTTAAAGAGCGAAAATATGGCGAGATGGCTTATGAACTGGAAGTCGGCGCGACGAAAGGCGATACCATTCGATTTTATGAAAGACAAGGATTTGGACCGTTTAAGACCAAGCATTTATTTAGAAAAGCGGATTTGTAATAGTATGATACAAACCTATGAGATTTTTAAAAACCTTATAGGTTTCAAATGGTGAAAAAAAAGAACATACGCGAAATCCACAGAAGCTAAGTTTGTCTAACACTCGTATATATATTATTTTCGACACTTCTAAAACCATAAAATATCAACCCAATGCTGAAACGACTTATTTTTGTCACACTCGTAGCGCCCGTTCTGTTGCTTTGCATCAATGCGACCCAACAAACGCCGCCCTCTGATGTAGAATCAAATTACAAAACCTACTGTGCCGGTTGTCATGGGGTGCAAATGAACGCTTTTGTAGACCGAAAGTGGAAACACGGCAGTTCCAAAGATGATTTGTTCAAAGCCATAAAAGTCGGTTATCCTGATGAAGGAATGCCGGGATTCGACACGGCTTTTACTGACCAAGAAATTACGGAGTTGTCGGATTATATTTTGAAAGGAATTGCCAATGTAGAGCGGTATGATTTCAAAGAAAAACCAAATAGTAACACCGTTTTTAAAACGGAAATCGGCGACATGAAGTTGGAAAAAGTAGCGGATGGAATGGGCGTGCCGTGGAGTATGGCGTTTTTGCCTGCGGGCGAAATGTTGGTTACAGAGCGTTCTGGCAAGTTGCATCGGCTTACAAAAGACAGAAAAAAACAAACGGTCACGGGTTTACTGGAGATACTATCAGAAGGGCAGGGCGGCTTGATGGACGTGATATTACATCCGAATTATAATAAAAATAAAGTTATTTATTTGTCTTATTCTGCATTTAAAAAAGAAGATGGAAATACCTTATCCACCACAGCGATTATGCGGGCGACTTTAACAGGGAATAAACTCACCAATCAAAAAGTAATTTTTGAAGCCTTGCCTTATTCGAGAACGCGGCATCATTACGGCGCGAAAATGGCGTTTGGCAAAGACGGAATGCTCTATTTTTCAGTGGGCGACCGAGGCAATCAGAACGACAATCCGCAAAATCTAAAAAATCACGGTGGCAAAATTCATCGAATCAAAGGCGACGGCACGATTCCGGCAGATAATCCTTTTGTGAAAACGCCCGGCGCGATGCCTTCTATTTTCTCTTACGGACACCGCAATCCACAAGGCTTGACCGTCCATCCTGAAACGGGTGCGATTTGGACAAACGAGCACGGTCCACGCGGCGGCGACGAAATCAATCTCGTGCAAAAAGGTAAGAATTACGGCTGGCCTCTCATTTCTTATGGCATCAATTATAATGGCACGACTTTTACCGATAAGACGAGTCAAGAAGGAATGGAGCAGCCAAATCTGTACTGGGTGCCTTCGATTGGACCTTCTGGCATGGCGTTCATACAAGGCAATCGCTACAAAGGCTGGGCAGGTGACGCAATGGTTGGTTCGCTGCGGTTTGAATATTTGAATCGTTGTAATATGGAAGGCACGACTAAAATCGTAGGTCAGGAAAATATTTTGGAAAACATCGGACGCTTGCGCGACGTGCGCATGGCACCGGATGGGTATATTTATATTGCAGTAGAAAGTCCGGGGACGGTGTATAAACTGGTTCCAGTGACGAATTAAGCTTCTCCCGCGGATGTCGCAGATAAAATAAAAATCTGCGTTATCTGCGGGAGAAAATAAATATGTAGTTCTGCTTGCGGAATTTCTTTATTCTTATTAACTTTGTCGCGCAAAGCACTTTTATGAATTCTACCAAACATTTGGACGACCTCGCGCAGATTCGCAACATCATGGAACGCTCCACCAAGTTTCTCTCGCTCAGTGCGTGGGCGGCGATTTTGGCGGGCATTTATGCGTTGATTGGTGCGGCGGTGGCGTATCGTATTATTTATTTCTCTCCAATTGTACGCTATGAAGCTTTGAAAGAAGGACCTTTAAATCCCGCAGCACTGCCGCTTTTTGTAACGGCGGCGATTGTATTTTTGTTGGCGTTAACTACAGGCGTATGGCTGAGTCAAAAAAAAGCGCAAAAAGCCGGTCAAAAATTATGGAATCGTTCCGCTATCCGAGCTACAATTAATTTTGCGATTCCGTTAGCAGCGGGAGGAGCATTTGTACTCATTTTATATTATCGCGGCTACTATTCCATGTTGGCGGCATCCACACTTGTATTTTATGGTTTAGCTTTAATCAATGCCGGCAATTTTACATTTAGTGATATTCGTAAACTCGGAATTTGGGAAGTGGTGGTCGGCTTAGTAGCAGCGCTATTTCCGAGCAACGGCATCCTTTTTTGGGCGATTGGCTTTGGCGTGTTGCACTTGATATATGGCGGTATTTTATATTGGAAATATGAAAGGTAATTGTGTTCATATACGATGTGTTCATGTGTTCAAGTAGAGCGTGATGTGAACACACGAACACCTGAACACGCGAACACAACAAGAAGTGAAAGACTATTTACAAGATTTAAATAAAGCTTTTGAAAATAACATCCGGCTAGCGATTATGTCCGCTTTGATGGTGAATGATTTTATGGATTTTAATAC